>JANYFU010000047.1 GCA_025359665.1 Caulobacteraceae bacterium | reverse complement strand
CTTTCCGCTAAGCCTCGGCCTCCAGGGCGGCGGTCAGGTTCTCGGCCACCTTGTCGAGGAAGCCTTCCGTGGTCAGCCATCCCTGGTGGTCGCCGACCAGCAGGGCCAGGTCCTTGGTCATGAAGCCGTCCTCCACCGTGGCGACGCAGACCGCCTCCAAGGTCGAGGCGAAACGGTCGAGCGGCGCGTTTTCGTCAAGCAGCGCCCGGTGCTTGAGGCCCCGGGTCCAGGCAAAGATCGAGGCGATCGAGTTGGTCGAGGTGGCCTCGCCGCGCTCATATTGGCGAAAGTGGCGGGTGACGGTGCCGTGGGCCGCCTCGGCCTCGACGATCTTGCCGTCCGGGGTCATCAGCACCGAGGTCATCAGGCCCAGCGAGCCGAAGCCCTGCGCCACCTGGTCCGACTGCACATCGCCGTCATAGTTCTTGCAGGCCCAGACGAAACCACCCGGCCATTTCAGCGCCGAGGCCACCATGTCGTCGATCAGTCGGTGCTCGTAGACGATGCCCTCGACCTTGTACTGGTCGCGGAATTCGGTCTCGTAGACCCGCTGGAAGATGTCCTTGAACCGGCCGTCATAAGCTTTGAGGATGGTATTTTTGGTGGACAGATAGACCGGGTATTTGCGCGCCAAGCCGTAGGTCAGGCTGGCGCGGGCGAACTCCTCGATCGACTCGTCGAGGTTATACATGCCCATGGCGACGCCGCCGCCCGGATAGTCGAACACGTCGAATTCCAGCACCTGGCCGTCCTCGCCTTCCCACTTCATGGTCAGCTTGCCCTTGCCGGGCACCACGAAATCGGTGGCCTTGTACTGGTCGCCAAAGGCGTGGCGGCCGATGATGATCGGCTGGGTCCAGGAGGGGATCAGGCGCGGCACGTTGCGGCACAGGATCGGCTCGCGGAACACCACGCCGCCCAGGATGTTGCGGATAGTGCCGTTGGGCGACTTCCACATCTTCTTCAGATTGAATTCCTTCACCCGCGCCTCGTCGGGGGTGATGGTGGCGCACTTGATGCCGACGCCGTGGCGCAGGATCGCCTCGGCGGCTTCGACCGTCACCTTGTCGTCGGTGGCGTCGCGATTTTCCATGCTGAGGTCGTAGTACTCGATCTGCAGATCGAGGAAGGGCAGGACCAGCTTGTCCTTGATCCACTGCCAGATGACGCGGGTCATTTCGTCGCCATCGAGATCGACGACCGGATTGGCGACTTTGATCTTGGCCATGGGCAGGGATCGCGCTCCGGAGTCTCTTCGCTGGCCGCACCGTGAAGCAAGCGGGTTTTCAGGAGGCTATAGAGCCTTCCAGTCGGCGCGCAAACCCACGCGATCGCCTCAAATCAGGGCGGAGACGGCCAGTCGCGCCGCATCGGCGATCACGCTGTCACGATGAGCTTCAGTGGCGGTGGAGCCGGACAGGAAGGCGGCCACGGCGAACCGACGGCCATTAGCCATGGTGACCAGTCCGACGTCGCAGGTCGCCGGGGTCAGGCCAAGGTCGGTCGGTGACGAGCCGGTCTTGTGAGCCAGGCTGGCCCCCGCGGGCAGTCCCGCCGCCAGACGGGATTTGCCGGAGGTCGTGGCGCTCATCAGCCGCAACATCAGGCTGGTGGAGGATGGCGAGAGCAGGGCGCCATTCGACAATTGAGCCAAAAAGCCCAGGATCGCCGGAAGCGTCGTGGTGTCGCGCGGGTCGGTCAGATAGGCGGCCATGGCCGCTTCCCTCTGGTCGGGGGCGACCGCCCCACGCGCCGCTGCCCAGGTCGCGTCGTCCTTCCACTCCGATCTAAAGCTGGTCAGGCCGCTGGTGGCGACCTGAACTTCGCGCGCATAGCGGTCGATGCGCATGTCCTGGACGCCCCGGGCTTGAAGCCAGGCGGTGACCGCGCCCGGTCCGCCGATCCGGCGCATCACCGAGTCGGCGGCGGTGTTGTCTCCCTCCTGGACCGCCAAGGCGATCAGGTCGGCCACGGGAATATCCACGAAGGCAGGCCTGTCACCAGGGCTAAATAGTCGATTCACCCGGCTTGGCGGCGGCGAAAGATCCCCCGGCGCGACTCTCAGAGTCTCATTCAGTCGCAGGCGCCCCGCATCCACCTCAGCTAGAGCCGCCGCCGCCAGGGGCGCCATGAACAGGTCTCGCATGGGAAACCACGTCGTTCCGTCGGCGCACCACACGGCGGGGGTGTCCAAGGTCATGACGCCCAGATCGAAAGCACTGGGCCGGGCCCGCTCCGCCAGACCCGCGAAACCCTGGGCCAGGCGCGCGCGGTCCAGGCCCACGGGTGGCGAACGCCGGTTCACGCGTCCCGAGCAGCCGACGGCTTCCAGGGCGCCGGCGGCCAGGATGGCCGTCAGCAAGGTTCGGCGGCTGGCAGTCATCGTATCGTGGCGCTCCGGGCTCCATATGATCTATGGCAGGCCTCATGAACGCTCCAGGCCCCTGCGTGATCCTTAACGAACCGCAATTGGCGGAAAATATCGGTGCGGTGGCCCGGGTCATGGCCAATTTCGGCCTGTCGGACCTTCGCCTTGTGCGTCCACGCGACGGCTGGCCCCAGGAGCGCGCTTGGCCCAGCGCCTCAGGCGCCGACTGGCCGTTGGACGGCGCGCGGGTGTTCGAGACGCTTGGCGCGGCGATGGCCGACCTTCGCCTGGTCCTGGCCACCACCGCCCGGCCGCGCGAGGCCATGTTGCCGGTGATCACCCCGCGGGAGGCGGCGACGCGGCTGTCCGAGGCCGAAAGCCAAGCCTGGCCGACCGGCCTGCTGTATGGCGGTGAACGGGCCGGCCTGGAAACCGCCGACATCGCCCTTTGCCATGCCATCGTCACCATACCCGTCGACCCGCGCTTTCATTCCCTCAATCTCGCCCAGGCCGTCGCTATTACCGCCTATGAGTGGCGCCTGACCCAGGCCGACGGGCCGCCGCCGAAATTCACCGCCGCGCCCGAACCGGCCGACCAGGCGGCGGTGCACGGCTTCTACGAACAGCTGGAGAGCGAGCTCGAAACCGCCGGCTTTTTCCACCC
>JANYFU010000612.1 GCA_025359665.1 Caulobacteraceae bacterium | reverse complement strand
ATCTGCAGCGGGCGAGGCAGGCAGGCGTGATCGAGCCTGGCGCCCGCTGGTTTACCGACAAGATGCCGCTGAACGAGACCCATCTGGGGCTGATCGCGCTGCTCTTCCCGGCCTCGCCGATCCTGCACCTCATCCGCCATCCGCTCGACGTGGTGCTCAGTGTGTTCTCCAACCAGCTGACCCATGGCTTCTGCTGCGCCTACGACCTTGAGACCACCGCCCGCCACTATGCGCTGATCGCCGACCTGATCGCCCATTACCGGACCGAGATGCCGATGCGCTATCTGCCGGTGCGCTATGAACAGATCGTCGAGGACCAGGAGGGGAGCATTCGAAGGATGCTTGCTTTCGTCGGCGAGGACTTCGATCCGGCCTGCGTCGACTTCACCCAGAACCGCCGCTACGCCCGCACGGCCAGCTATGCCCAGGTCACCGAACCGCTCTACGATCGCTCGCGCTTTCGCTACCGGCCCTATGTGAAGCACATGGCGCCGATCGTGCCGATCCTGCGGCCGGCGATCGACCGGCTGGGCTATGTGGTCGAGGGCCTGGAGACGGCCGCGTGAACGGCGACGCGCTGCACGAACAGGGCATGGCCGCCGCAAGGGAGGGGCGGATCGATGACGCCGCCCCGCTTATGGAACGGTCGATCGAAGCCGGACCGCCGCCGCCGTTTTTCTTCCGCAACCTGTGCGAGATCTACCGCCTGCAGGGACGCCACGACGAGGCGCTGGCCGCCGGACTGAAGGCCGTGGCGGGCAACCCGAACGATCCTCTGGCTCACTCGAACCTGTCGGTGCTCCGCTACGAGCGACTGGAGCCGGCCGAGGCGATCGCCAGCGCCGAACGGGCGATCGCCCTGGCGCCGGAGCTGCCGGGCGCTCACTTCGGCCTGGCCGAGGCGTCGCTGTTGGTCGGCGACCTGGCGCGCGGCTGGCAGGAATATGAGTGGCGCTGGCGGCTGGCCGGTGTTCCACCCCTCACCCCCGGTCTCGACCTGCCGACCTGGGATGGCGCGCGCCTGTCCGAGGGCCGGTTGCTGCTGGTCGCCGACCAGGGCTTCGGCGACGGTGTGCAGTTTGCCCGTTTCATCCCCTGGGCGCGCGAGCGATGTGGCGACCTGGTGATCGCCGCCAGCCGTGAGATGCAACCGCTGCTTGCCCAGATCGCGCCCGGCGTGAAGCTATTCGACGCCTGGGCCGAAGCCTCGGGCTGCGTGGCCGTCTGCCCCCTGAGCACCCTACCTCGGCTGGCCGGCGTGCGGCTGGACACCATCCCGGCCCCGGTCCCCTATCTGCGTGCCGATCCGGCCCGGGCCGCCGCCTGGCGCTCGCGGCTGGACGAGCTGGTCGCGCCCGGATCGCGACGCGTCGGCCTGGTCTGGGCGGGCCGGCCGACCCACCGCAACGACCGCAACCGCTCGGTCGCCCTCACCGGCCTCGGCGCGATCACCGGTCTCGATGGCGTGACGTTCGTCTCCTTGCAGAAAGGCCCGGCGGTGACGCAGGTCGGGGGCTATTTCGGCCGCGCGCCACTGGTCAATCTCGGCCCCGAGCTGGCGGATTTCGAGGACACTCTGGCGGTGATCGACGGCCTGGACCTGATGCTTACCGTCGATACCGCTGTCGGTCACTTGGCCGGCGCGGCGGGCAAGGCGGTATGGGTGATGCTGCCTCACGCCCCCGATTGGCGATGGCTGATGGCGCGGGCCGACACCCCCTGGTACCCCACCATGCGTCTGTTTCGCGCCCCGGCGCCGCGCGATTGGGGAGCCGTCACCGCCGAGGTAGCGGCGGCGTTGCGGGACACCTTCCAACAGGGTTAATCCCCCTCGTCCTCGTAGCCCACCAGCGCCAGGGCCCTGGCCGGAATCCCCGCAAGGCCGCACCAGCGGGCCAGGGCTTCCTCGCGGCCGTGGGTGATCCAGACTTCATTGGGGTGGAGCTCCTCGATGGTGGCGGTCAGTTCGTCCCAGTCGGCGTGGTCGGAGAGGATCAGCGGCAGTTCGACGCCCTGCTGCCGCGCGCGGGCGCGGATGCGCATCCAGCCCGAGGCGAAGGCGTCGACGGGGTCGGGAAACCGCCGCGCCCAGGGCGTGGCCAAGGCCGAGGGCGGGGCGATGGCGATCTGCCCGGCCAGCTGGGCCTTGGTGGCGCCAGTGGCCGGGGCCAGAGGCCCGAGATCGACGCCGAAGCGTCCATAGAGATCGTTGAGTTTTTCCAGCGCGCCATGAACGTAGAGCGTCCGATCCCAGCCGGCCTCGCGCAGCAGGCGGATCACGCGCTGAGCCTTGCCCAGGCTGTAGGCCCCGACCACATGGCAACGGTCGGGAAACTGGGCGACCGAATGCAGCAGCCTCGCTATCTCACCGGTGTCGGGCGGATGGCGGAACACCGGCAAGCCGAATGTCGCCTCGGTGACGAACACGTCGCAGGGCACGGGTTCGAACAGCGGGCAGGTGGGATCGCGCCGGCGCTTGTAGTCGCCGCTGACCACTACAGTCAGGCCTTTCCGCCGCACCACCGCCTGGGCCGAGCCCAGCACGTGACCGGCGGGCGCCAGGCTGATCTCCACTCCGTCGCGCGTGATGGACTCGCCATAGGGCAGAGCTTCGGCCCGGCCGGCGAAGTTAGCGCCATAGCGAACCCCCATGATGGCCAGGGTTTCCGGCGTGGCGATCGCCACCCCGTGGCCGGCCCGGGCGTGATCGGCGTGGCCATGGGTGATCACCGCCCGCTCCACCGGCCGCGTCGGGTCGATGTAGAAATCGCCGGGCGGGCAATAGAGCCCGGCGGGGCGCGGGCAAAGCAGGGATTCGGGCTTGATCACGACGCTCGATATAGGCGCGGGGCTTCGATTGTTCCTATAAGCGATGCATGACTTTCGACCCACAGGCCATGGCCATGATCGGCGCCCGCATGGCGACCAACACCCCGCAGGCGGCGGCCCTCAATTTCCGGCTGGTTTCGGTGGACCCTTCCGGCGCCGCGATGGCCGTGCCCTGGCGGGAGGATCTTGTCGGCGACCCGGATACCGGGGTGATGGCGGGAGGCGTGATCACCACCCTGCTCGACCACGTCTGCGGCCTGTCGGTGTCGTGCGCGGTAATCGCCGCCGACGGCGGGTTCATGGAGTTCGGCATGGCCACCCTGGACCTGCGCATCGACTACATGCGCTCGGCGGAGCCCAGGCGCGAGGTGATCGCCCTGGCCCGCTGCTACAAGTTGACCCGCTCGATCGCCTTCGTGCGCGCCACCGCCTATGAGGACGATGAGGCCAACCCGATCGCCACCGTCCAGGCCGCGTTCGCCTTCACCGGACCTCGGCCCTCGCAGGGGGCCGGAGCATGAGCCAGGACCGTGAGGAACGTCTGGCCGCCATGTTGGCCGCCATCCCCTATATGAAGTTTCTCGGCATGACCGCCGAACTGGCGGGCGACGAGATGACCGCCATCCTGCCGTTCGCGCCCCATCTGGTGGGCAATGTGATGATCCCGGCCCTGCATGGCGGGGTGATCGGGGCATTTCTGGAAATGACCGCCCTGTGCCAGCTGGCGGTTCGCGAGCCACTGCGCCGCCAGCCCAAGACCATCGACGTGACCATCGAATACCTGCGCCCCGGACGCGCCCAGACCACCTATGCCCGGGCCGATGTGCGCAAGATTGGCCGGCGCATCGCCAATGTGCATGTCGAGGCCTGGCAGGACCATCGCGCCTCGCCGGTGGCGGCCCTGCGTGGCCACTTCCTGCTCAGCGTGCCCGAGGCCGAGGGGGCGAAGTCTTGAGACGAGGCCGGGCCTGCCCGGTGCTGACCACCGCGCGCCTGACCCTGAGGGGGCACGTAACCTCTGACTATCAGGACCTGCTCGACACCTGGCGCGATCCGGCGGTGGTCAAGTATTTCGGCGGCGTTCCCTCGACTTCGGAGGAGGTCTGGGCGCGGCTGTTGCGCTACGGTGGCCTGTGGCCGCTGATGGGTTACGGCTATTGGGCGGTTCGCGAGACCGCCACCGGGCGGTTCGTCGGCGAAGTGGGGCTGGCCGAGTTTCGGCGCGATATCGAGCCCAGCCTGATCGGAACGCCGGAGGGCGGCTGGGTGCTGGCGTCGTGGGCGCACGGCCAGGGGTTCGCGCGGGAGGCCACGGAGGCGATGCTGGCCTGGAGCGACACCGTGCTGGGCGCGCGCCGCACGGTGTGCATGATCGATCCGCACAACGCCCCTTCCCTGGCTCTGGCCGGGAAGCTGGGCTTCAGATCTTTCGCCGAGAGCCCATACAAGGGTAAGCCGGTGGTGCTGCTCGAACGGGCCGCGCCATCCTGAGTTCAAGGTTTTAATCCATGCGTTTAGCTATGAATTGGGTGTTGGCGGTGGCCGCCGTCTGGTTGGCTGGAGTGGCGGTGGCAGGCGCCGCAACGGTTGATCCCGCCAGGCTATCCGAACACATCCGCATCCTGTCTTCCGACGCCTTCGAGGGTCGGGGACCGGCGACACCGGGCGAGGACAAGACGGTCGCCTATGTGTCCGGCCAGTTCAAGGCGCTTGGCCTGACCCCTGGCGGCGACGACGGCGGCTGGACACAGGCTGTGCCCCTTCGGCGATTTGAAACGCCAGGGCCGATCGCGGTCGGCTTCAACGTCGAGGGGCATGTTCAGCCCCTGACCGAACTCCAGGACATCGTGGTGCATAGTCTGGTCCCGACAGCCCATGTCTCTGTGAAAGACGCGCCGCTGGTGTTCATCGGCTATGGGATCAACGCGCCCGAACGTGACTGGGACGACTTCAAGGGCTACGACCTCAGAGGCAAGATCGCCGTGGTCCTGGTCAATGATCCGGACTTCGAGATGGACCCGAAGGACCCGCTGTTCGGCCGTTTCGACGGCAAGTCGATGACCCTGTACGGCCGCTGGACCTGGAAATACGCCGAGGCGGCAAAGCGCGGCGCCTTGGGCATGCTGATCGTCCATGAGACGGCGCCGGCCGCCTATGGCTGGAACACTGTCAAAAACTCCAACAGCGCGCCGCAGTTCGATATCGTCCGGCCCGACCCGGCCGGCCTGCACCCGCTGATCGAGGGTTGGATCCAGCGCGACGTGGCCGTGACGCTGTTCAAGGCCGCCGGTCTCGATTTCGACGCCGAGAAGGCCCGCGCCCGCACCCTGGCCTTCACCCCGGTTCCGCTGGCCGGCGCTACCTTCTCCGCCGACTACGCGGTGACCACTTCGACCATCGTCAGCCACAACATCGTCGGCAAGATCGCCGGGACCAGACGTCCGGGCGAGGCGGTGATGTTCAGCGCCCATTGGGACCATCTGGGCGTCGGCCTGCCCGACGCGAAGGGCGACACCATCTACAACGGCGCGGTGGACAACGCCTCGGGCGTGGCCGGTGTGCTGGAGCTGGCCCGGGTGTTCAAGGCCGGTCCCGCCTGGGAACGGACGGTGTATTTCATGGCTCTGACCGCCGAGGAAAAGGGCCTGCTGGGCTCGGAATACTATGCCGCCCATCCGATCACGCCTCTGGCCACGACTGTCGCTTTGTTGAACCTCGATGTGATGAACGTCGCCGGCCCGGCGCGGGACCTCGCCACCCGGGGCAAGGGTGACGCCGATCTCGACGGCCTGGTGGCGCGGTTCCTGACCGCCCAGGGCCGCCACTACACCCATGACGCTCATCTGGAAGAAGGCAGCTTCTATCGCGCCGATCATTTCTCGCTGGCCAAGGTCGGCGTGCCGGCGATCACCACCACCGCCGGGCTCGACCTGGTGGGTGGCGGCGTGGTGGCCGGCGAGGCGGCGCACAAGGACTATGTCGCCCACCGATATCATCAGCCTGCGGATGAATGGCGCGCCGACTGGGACCTCAGCGGCGCCGTGGCTGATCTGGAGGTCTATCACGCCCTGGGCGGCTACCTCGCCAATTCCACCGACTGGCCCGGCTGGCCCGCCGGCTCGGAATTCAAGGCGATCCGCGACGCCACGGCGGCGGCACGCAGGCCCTGAGACATGGGCGGGGATGACGCTGTTGTACGTAGTCTTGACGGCCCGTCCGCGTGGGCGGCGATCGGGCAGCTGGCGGACGTGCTGATCGATTGCGTCGAGCGCGGCGCATCGGTGAGTTTCATGGCGCCGCTGACCCGCGAACGGGCCGACGCGTTCTGGGGCGGTGTGGCCGAAGGGGTGGCGCGGGGCGAACGTATC
>JANYFU010000606.1 GCA_025359665.1 Caulobacteraceae bacterium | reverse complement strand
CCCGACAGGCCGACGATGTCGACGTTCTGCCGGACCGCCTCGTCCAGGATGCGGTCGGCCGGAACCATCACGCCCAGGTCGATGACGTCGTAGTTGTTGCACTGCAGCACGACGCCGACGATGTTCTTGCCGATGTCGTGGACGTCGCCCTTGACGGTCGCCATCAGGATGCGGCCGGCCTGCACCCGGGGCTTGCCGGCCTTCTCGGCCTCCATGAACGGCTCGAGGTAGGCGACGGCCTGCTTCATCACCCGGGCCGACTTGACCACTTGCGGCAGGAACATCTTGCCCGCGCCGAACAGGTCGCCGACCACGTTCATGCCGTCCATCAGCGGGCCTTCGATGACGTGCAGCGGGCGCTCGGCTGCGGCCCGGGCCTCCTCGGTGTCGGCCTCGATATAGTCGGTCAGGCCGTGGACCAGGGCGTGGGTGATGCGGCCGCCGACGTCCTTCTCGCGCCAGGTAAGGTCCGGCCCCTTGGCCTCGGACTTGCCGCCCTTGTACTTGGGCGCAAGCTCCACCAGGCGTTCGGTGTTGGAGATGTTCGTTCGCTGCTTGCGGTTGAGGATCACGTCCTCGACGGCCTCGCGCAGTTCGGCGGGGATGTCGTCATAGACCGGCAGGTCGCCGGCGTTGACGATGCCCATGTCCATGCCCGCCGCAATGGCGTGGTACAGGAATACCCCATGGATCGCACGACGTACCGGTTCGTTACCCCGGAATGAGAAGCTGACGTTGGAGACGCCGCCGGAGATCCGGGCATGTGGCAGGCTCTGCTTGATGCGCCGCGTGGCCTCGATGAAATCAACGGCGTAGTTGTTGTGCTCGTCGATCCCGGTGGCGACGGCGAAGATGTTCGGGTCGAAGATGATGTCCTCGGCGGGGAAACCGATCTGTTCGGTGAGGAGCTTGTAGGCCCGCTGGCAGATCGACACCTTGCGGTCCGCCGTATCCGCCTGCCCGACCTCATCGAAGGCCATCACGACGACGGCGGCGCCATAGCGCAGGCAGGCCTGGGCCTGCTCGATGAACTTGGCCTCGCCTTCCTTCATCGAGATCGAATTGACGATCGCCTTGCCCTGGACGCACTTCAGCCCGGCCTCGATCACCTCCCACTTGGAGCTGTCGATCATGATCGGCACCCGGGCGATATCCGGCTCGGCGGCGATCAGGTTGAGGAAGGTGGTCATGGCGTGGACGCTATCGAGCAGGCCTTCGTCCATGTTGACGTCGATGATCTGGGCGCCGGCCTCGACCTGATCACGGGCGACGGTCAGCGCGGCGGTATAGTCGCCGTTAGAGACAAGCTTGCGGAAGCGGGCGGACCCGGTGACGTTGGTCCGCTCGCCGATATTGACAAAAGTAGGGATCATGCGAGTTCGAAAGCTTCCAGGCCCGACAAGCGCATGGCTGGTGGGCGCTCGGGTTGTTGGCGGGGTTTCTTGCCGGAGACGGCCCGGGCTATGGCGGCGATATGCTGGGGGGTGGTGCCGCAGCAGCCGCCCAGAATGTTGACCAGGCCGCTCTTAGCCCATTCCTCGAGATGCGCGGCCGTATCCTCCGGCTCTTCGTCATATTGGCCGAAGGCGTTGGGCAGGCCGGCGTTGGGATAGGCGGCCACCAGGGTTCCGGCGAGGCGCGACAGCTCGGCGACGTGCGGGCGCATCAGGTCGGCGCCGAGCGCGCAGTTGAAACCCACCGCGAACGGCCGGGCGTGGCGGATCGAGTTCCAGAACGCCTCCACGGTCTGGCCGGAAAGCGTGCGGCCCGAACGGTCGGTGATGGTGCCAGATATCCAGATCGGCAGGGGCTCCAGCCCCTCGTCCTCCAGGTCCAGGATCGCCTTGATCGCCGCCTTGGCGTTGAGGGTGTCAAACACCGTCTCGACCAGGAACAGATCGACCCCGCCCTGGTGCAGGGCTCGGGCTTGCTGGCGATAGGCGTCATAGACCGCCTCATAGGTGACCTGCCGAGCGCCGGGATCGTTGACGTCGGACGACATCGACAACGTTCGGCTAAGTGGGCCGATGGCGCCGGCGACGAAGCGGGGCCTGGCCGGATTGGCGGCGGTCCAGCGGTCGGCCGACTCCCGCGCCAGGGCGGCGGCGGCCAGGTTGAGATCGACCACCGCGCTTTCGAGGCCATAGTCCGACTGGCTGAGGGTGGTGGCGTTGAATGTGTTGGTCTCGGCGATGTCGGCGCCGGCCTCGAAATAGGCGTCGTGCAATTCGGTGACGATGTCGGGCCGGGTCAGGCACAGCAGGTCGTTGTCGCCCTTCAAGGTCATCGGGTGATCGGCGAAGCGCTCGCCCCGGAAGTCTTCCTCCGACAGGCCCCGGCGCTGGATCATCACGCCCCATGAGCCGTCGAGCACCAGGATTCGCTCGCGGGCGGCGGCCTTCAGGGCTTCGATACGCCCAGAGCGAGAATGGGTCGCGCGTTGGGTGTTCATTTGTTTACCTCGCGAACCCCGAGCACGCGGCAGATCGCATAGACCAGATCGGCGCGGTTGAGGGTGTAGAAATGGAAGTCGTCGAAGCCCTCCTCCTCCAGGCGGGCGCACATTTCGGCGGCCACGGAGCAGGCGATCAGGCGGCGGGTGTCGGGGTCCTTGTCCAGTCCATCGAACAGATTGCCGAGCCAGTCGGGCAAGGTGATGCCGCAGGCCAGCGACATCTTCATCAGCCCCTTGAAGTTGCTGACCGGCATGATTCCCGGCAGCACGGGAATGGTCACGCCGGCCCTGCGGATCTTTTCAACGAACCGCAGGAAGCCATCGATATCGAAGAAGAAATTGGTGATGGCGCGGGTTGCCCCGGCGTCGATCTTGGCCTTGAGAACATCGATGTCATGGGCCACGGACGGGCTTTCGGGGTGGACCTGCGGATAGACGCCGACGGAGACCGAGAACGCCCCGATCGCCGCTATGGCGCCAGTGAGTTCGGTGGCGTTGGCATAGCCGTCCGCCCGCGGCTGGTAGGCGCCGCCGATCTGGCCGGGCGGGTCGCCGCGCAGGGCGACGATGTGGCGGATGCCGGCGTCCCAGTAGTCCTGGATCACCGCATCGACCTCGGCGCGGCTGGCGTCGACGCAGGTGAGGTGCGCGGCCGGCCTCAGGGTGGTCTCGCGCCGCATGCGCAGGACGGTGCGGTGCGTACGCTCGCGCGTGGAACCGCCGGCCCCATAGGTGACCGAGACGAATTCCGGAGACAGGGGCTCGAGACGGCGGATGGCCAGCCACAGGCTCTCTTCGGCCTCGGGTGTCTTCGGCGGCGAGAACTCAAAGGAAATCCGGGGCGGGCGACGTCCGGGACGACCGGCACGGGCCACCGGACCTAGGGCGTTGGTGTGAAGGGTCATGCGATCAACCGAACACGGGCGGCGTCGCGCGTCGCGCCCCAGATTTTCACGGTCAGGCCAGCGGACGCGGCCGGCGGCAGGGCCCGAATCTGGAAGCCCGTCAGGCCGGCGAGGGACAGCCAGCGCTCGATCTCCGAATCCGAAAATCCCAGGCGACGGTGACGATGCTCCGCGCGCAGGAATTCGAGATCGTGCGGGGCGAAGTCGACGATCAGCAGCCGCCCGCCCGGCGTCACCAGACGGGCGGCCTCGGCGGCCGCCGCCGCCGGATCGGCCAGATAATGCAGGACCTGATGGACGATCACCAGGTCGGCGCAGCCATCCGCCAGGTGGGTCTTGAGAATATCGCCGTGGCGAAGCTCGCAGGCGCGCAGCCCAGCGGCGGCGACCTGGGCGCGGGCGATATTGAGCATCTGGCGAGAGAGATCCAGGCCGATCGACGCCTTGGCCCTGGATCCCAGCAAGGTGAGCATTCGCCCGGTGCCGGAGCCAAGGTCCACGAGACGCTGGAAAGGCCCCTCCCCCGCCGCCTCGAGGATCGCCGCCTCGACGGCGGCCTCGGCGGTGTGGAGAACGCGCATCTCGTCCCAGCGCTCGGCGTTGTCGGCGAAATAGGCCGACGCCTGACCGGCGCGCTCCTCGCCCACCCCGGCCAAGCGCTCGGCATCGAGTTCCAGCGTGGCGTCATCCGGGTTGATCAGGGCGAGGGTCTGATCGGTCAGAGCGCGGGCCGGGGCCGCGCCAGAAAGGCGGTAGAACACCCAGGCTCCGTCCGGAAAGCGCTCGACGAGACCGGCCTCGGCCAACAGCTTCAGGTGACGCGAGACGCGCGGCTGGCTCTGGCCCAGCACTCGGCTCAGTTCCAGCACCGCCAGTTCCTCCCGCGCCAGCAGGGCGAGGATACGCAGCCGCGTCGGCTCCGCCGCCGCGCGCAACATCCCCACCGCCTGATCGGAGGTCAAAGCCATGGAGATATAAGGATATCTTTATATCAAAATGTCAAGACAAGACCCTCAGAGCAATCGGTCGAGACGCCCGCGTTCCGGAGGTGAGGTGGCAGGGCTTACCCGCCCGGGGCGATAGGCACCTCGACGGTTTCGCTGAAGGTTGTCGACTGCCCGGAGTTGGAGAGCAGGCTCACGGTTATATGATCGTAGGCGGTGTAAGGATTGTCGCCACCGGGGATGGCGCTCGGATCATAGGTAATGACAATGGCGCAAGACGCTCCACTGGCCACAGACGCCGGCGCGCAGGTCGTCGTTTTAACCGACATCCTGGCGTAACCGGAGGTTGGAACAACCTTATGCACAACCAATGGCAGATCACCGACACTCTGAATATTCAGCGTCAGCTCTATTGGCTGTTGATTGCTCATGAACACATAGCCGCCACTGGCGGTCAGCCAGCTGAATTGTGCGCTGGGCGTGTTGACGAAACCGCCGCGCACCGCCGTATCGACGCCCGTGGTGTCGCCCTTGGCGTCCTTGGCGTAGATCGTCAGACCGTTGACCGATGAGATCGGCGTGGGCGCGGTAGGCTCACCCGGTATGACAGCCTTCAGATTTCCGTGAAGATCCCAGGTGCAACCCTGATAGAAGTGAGTGATGTAGGAGCGAGGGTCACGACCGGAACCGCTGGTCACGGTATAGTAGCTGCAATCGCCGTTTACCTTGCCCGACTTGAAGGCATAGCCGGCGACTGTCAGGCCCCGCGCGTTGGAAGGCACACCAAGTTGCAGCGGGTATTCATAGGCGGCGGACTGGCCGGCTAGACAAACCCCGGCTAAAGCCGTCAGGACAAATAGTCGCTTCATCGCCACCTCCCAAACTTACAATTCGACGCTCTATAGACGCCGCGATGGAGCTAACGGCTCAAATCAATTCACATCGTCCAAGCAATCTAACCCCGGCGATCGCCTTCTTGCTCATCCCAATCACCGCCGTTGCGGCCATCGAAGGGTGGCATCAGGGCGACCAGGGCAAAGATCGCGCCGATCACGTAGATTATCGCCACAGCCTCACTCAGGCTCGGCCCGGGAGAGCTCGCCGATTCACGATCGGACACCTGCTCGGGCGACGGAGTCCAGCCCACGGGCATAGCGCCGGAAGTTCCGCAGCGGATCGTGCCCCCCCCACTATCGAGGCAGGTCGGCGCCGCCAGGGCGACCGGGCCGGCGAACATCGCGCCCGTCACGGCCATAACCAGGATCGAGCGGAGCACGGGGCGGAGCCTCAGCTTAAGGCCAGTCCCTCAAGAGCGCCGTTGGCGCGCCAGGCCTCAAGCTTCTCGAAGAACTTCAAGGGTCCGGCGCCATACATGTCGGAGAAGAAACCGCCACGCGCGCCAACCTTGCCTTCGTTGTTGTAATAGCCGGGCGTGCACTCCCGATAGAACCGCTCGCCGAGACGCGCCAGACTCTGTATCTCATCGACATAGGCCTGTTCGGCCTCGGCGGTGGGTTCCAGAGTTTGAGCGCCCCTCGCCTTGGCCTGGGTGATCATGTGAGTGACGTGGGTCGCCTGTTCATTCAGCGCCTGAGGGACGCTGATGGTGATGGCGGTCTGGGTGAAGCCCAGGAAGAAGCAGTTGGGAAAGCCGTGGGTGGTCAGCCCGTGCAGGGTGCGCAAGCCGTCCGCCCAATGTTCCGACAGAGTGACGCCGCCCCGGCCGATAATGTCGTAGCCAGCCCGGCGAGTATAGGCGGTTCCGACCTCGAAGCCGGTGGCGAAGATCAGGCAGTCGAGTTCGTATTCCTGGCCGTTGGCCACCACGCCACGCTCGGTCAGGGCCTCCACGCCGTGGCCCTGGGTGTCGACCAGGGTGACGTTGGGCCGGTTGTAGGTCTGCAGATATTCGTCATGGAAACAGGGGCGCTTGCAGAACTGGCGATACCAGGGCTTGAGCAGCGCGGCCGTCGCCGGATCCTTGACGATGGTGTCTACCCGCGCGCGAACCTGGTTCATCTTCTTGTAGTCGGCGTACATCATCAGTTCGGCCCGCTCGGAACCGCTGAGCCGGCGGCCGAGCTTGCTGGCGGCGGCCTTGGCGGCCGAGCCGGTCAGGTTACGGAAGATGTCGGTCCAGC
>JANYFU010000572.1 GCA_025359665.1 Caulobacteraceae bacterium | reverse complement strand
GCGCATCAGCGCCGTCAATCTCGCGGAGGTTATCGGCCACTTCATCTATGCCGGGATGCCGGCATCGGAGGTCGACGCGATGCTAAGCCCCCTGCCGATGACCGTGATCGACGCAGACGCCGACCTGGCGGCGACGGCCGGTCTGTCGCCTGGCGACCGTTCCTGCCGCTCTCGCGCTCCGCGACGGGCGGCCAGCCTGGACCGCCGACCGCCAGTGGCGGATCGTCGCCGACGCCGTGGGGGTACGGGTCATGGTCGTGCGATAGATTGAAGATCCCACCGTTGGGGTCTGATCAGGTTGTCCGGTGGGAGGCGAGCCGCAGCGCCGATTCACCTCAAGCCAATATGCCCAAGGCCCACTGCAAGGTCGATCAACGCGGATATCGCGAATGCCAGAAGTCCAGATGGCGTCATCGGCCCCGAGCGGACATCAGGCATCCATCACGTGCCAACCACTTCCATCGATGTCGAGCCAAGTCGTCCGCTTGACCCAACCGCCCTTGATGTGCTGCTCCCATTTGCACCTGAACTCGGTCGGCTCCTCGTCCGGGGCAACGCAACGGATCGCCCGAATATCATCCGGCGACATCTTCGTCTTTCTATAGGGGACTCGCTGAGCGTCCGCGTTGTTGATCGCCGAGGCAAGTTCCTGAGGCGTGAGCGTCCGGCGTACGACCGCCTCGGCGGATGAGGTTGCAGACAGCACGATGGCAATAGCGGCGATAGTTCTCATGTGCTGACGCCGTCCGGCGTCTGGGCTCGAGTCAATGGGAGCTCCCCTTCACGGCGACCGACTATGCCCGTGTATCGGCGCAGTGCAAGCAGACGACCCTTGTGAGCCATTGGAAAGGCCGGCTTACGGCAATGCGTCCGGCCGGCTAAGCTCGTCTCCATCCGCCAAGATGGACAGCCATTTGAAACGCCTGCTTGCCCCAGCTCTATCGTTGATACTTGTCCTCGCCGCGTCCGCTGCCGACGCGAAGGGCGCCTTCGGAAATGGCGCGGCCGCTCTCTCGGGCAAGATCGCGGGCGGCGGTCGCACAACGGTGGTGTCGCCCGACGGCAAGTCACGGGTGCTCGTGAGGGACAATGGCGGGGGCCTCACGGTCCAGACCTCTGGGGCCATCGGCAAGCTGTCCTTTACCACCGAGGACGCCGTTGCGGCGGAGCTGACGTGGTCAACCGACTCGAAGGCCTTCTTCATTACCGGGAGCGACGGCGGGGCTGTCGGCGACTTTCATCTTCTGGTCGTGGATCGATTTGGAGGACGGCTTACCGTCAAGGACGCCAGCGCTGCGATTTATGCCGCGTTCGGCCACCCGGTAAAATGTGACGGTGGGGCAGAGGTGCCCAACGTCGGCGGCATCAAGTGGCTTCCCGGCCACCGGATTCTCGTCGCAGCCGAAATCCAACCGCACTCGGTTTGCGACAGCATGGGTACCTTTAAGGCGTACGAACTCGACCCGGTCACGATGAGCGTCGGTCGGCGCTATGGGCAACTTGAGGCTAAGAGGCTGTTTGGTCCCGATCTAGGCGAGGAACTTGCAGCCGCCAAGGACGGATGCATCACCCAGCCCATGACCTGTTACGTCTCCACGAACCACCCGGAGTCCAAATCGCGCTGATGTTGGAGATGGGGCGGCTCCGAGGGTCAGTTCGCCACCCGCCTGGCGCGTTGGGCCGACCGCTTCCTGTCCCGAAGCTCCAACGAACCCCGGACGTCGGGTTGCTGGTGACCAGCCCGCAGCCGAGGATCGTGTCCCGGGAGGTGGTGTAACTGCCGGCGGTAGCGGGGCCGCTGGCGGGATACGACCACCGTGGGCGCCTGCAACACCGTAGGCTCGCCGCCTGTCATAGGCCCAGACGGACCCACACTCCACCAATTCACGGTGTGAGCCGCGCCGAAGATTCTGACGACGGACCGGTGCGAATTCCCTATACCGCTCACTCTGAAGTGCGTCTCGATGGCGCCGCCTTGCCCGCGCCGTGGCGCGCGGTGTACCTGTCAGGGCGCCACGGAACGCCTGGATCAGGGAGGATTCGATGGATCAGGAGCATCGCCTCGAGTTCGGCGCCCCTTTCGAGCCGCCACGCCGCACCGGACTGCCCTCCACGTTCCAGCCACTGCGTGTTCACACCGATTGGCGTAGTTCGTGGACCCACATCGTTGGCGGACAATTCTCGGCGGCGCATGACGACTGCGTGCTGTTCTACGAAGGCGCCACCGGGTTCGCGGAACTCTACGAGACTGACGGCGCCGGCGAGATTTCGCTGTTGCGCCAGTTCGACGACTTTGGCCGGGTCTCCTCCGAAAGCCACCGCTGGACGCACATCCTGGTCTGCCGGCTCGGGTTTGCCGCGACCAACAGCCTGCTGCTCTACGACCAGGCTTCGAGCTTCGCGGCGATCTTCAACGTCGACTCCGCGGGCAATCTCGCGCACCTGCGCGATATCGCGAACTTCGGGCACTGGACCCATCTGACGACCGTTCGCGTTCCGGGTTCGACCAACACGGCGTTGCTGCGCTACGACCAGTCGCGCGGGCGCGGCGAGATCCATGTCATCGACGCCTTCGGCAATCTCTCGATGCGCCAGTCGAGCGACGGCTGGCGTCGCAGCTGGACCCACATCGCGGGCGGCTACGGCACGGGAAACTCCGTGCTGTTCTACGAGGCGGCGACGGGTCACTGCGAGATCTACAATCTT
>JANYFU010000551.1 GCA_025359665.1 Caulobacteraceae bacterium | reverse complement strand
AGGTGTCGCCGCCGCAGCGGTCCGTGCAGTCGATGATCTTCTGGTAGCACTGCTCGGGCGTTCCCCAGATCTGCAGCGAGAGGACTCCACCATGGCCGCGTCGCCACCCGGCCAAGGCCACGCCCCAGGCCCAGGAGCAGTTCGTTAGCCCAGACGGCGCGGTCGTCGACCCCGTCGCGGCGGCCTTGGAAGATCAGAGCCATTCCCACATGCATCGCGCTACTCCCTGTTTTGGACGGGGCGGGCTGAGGCCTCTTGGCCGGCCGCTCTTTACCTTGACTTTGGCGCGCCCCGTGACGCGCAAGCAAACACAAAACGGCTTCCGACATTGCCGGCCGCCCGAAAGAATGGTTACCGAAGTCCATCGGCTGCCAAGCGATGCTTAAAGATATCAAGCCTATCGGACCGTTGCGCCAGAAACCTGTGTCCGATCCTCGACAAACAGGGCCGCCGATTATGTCTTTCTAGGCTATGGATGTCGGACCCGATGAGACCTACCCATCCCAGCCGCCGCCGAGGGCTTCGAAGGTCGAAATCGCCGCCCGGGTCGCTGCCGCGTGGGCCTGGATCCGCTGATCGCGCGTGTTGAGTAGCCGGTCATCGGCGTCGAGCACCTCGATCAGGCTAACGTGGCCGGACACATAGGCAGCCTGGGCCGCGTCGCGCGCGCGGGCGAGAGAGGCTTCGCCCGCGTCCAAAGCCAGAGCCTGTTGCTCAGTGCGTACCAGCGCTGACAGGGCGGTTTCGACATCCGCCGTCGCCTTGAGAACAGACTGGCGATAGGCCGCCAAAGCTTCCACGCGCGCGCCTCGCGCCGAGGCGACCTCCGCATCGACACGCCCGAAGTCGAACAAACGCCAGCGAACGCCCACGACTCCCTGGGGCTGGAAGGCGGCGGGGCCGAGAAGCTGCCCGACGTCGCTCGCCTCGTATCCGAGCACCCCCGAAAGGGTCACCTTGGGGTAATAGTCTGAGATCGCCGCTCCAATACGCGCGTCGGCGGCAGCCAGAGTCCGCTCGGCGGCGATGATGTCTGGCCGGCGGCGCAGCAGCGACGCTGGTCCTCCGGCCGTATCGACGGCCGGCGGGGAGGGTATCGCGCCTGGAACTGACAATTCCGCGTGCAGGTTGCCTGGCGTCACCCCCACCATCACTTCAAGGGCCACGGTTTCGGCTTCCAGCGCCGCCTTCAAAGCGGGAATGATCGCCTCGGCGCCGGACAGCGCGCCTTCGGCTTGATCCCGCTGAAGCCGCGCCGCGACGCCATGGTCGAATTGAACACCGACAAGTTTCGCGAGCTTGGCCTGAGTTCGTTCCTCACTTTCGGCGACAGCCAGGCGGGCCTGCAGGGCGCGGATCTGCACATAGGCATCGGCTGTTTCCGCGGCGACCGCGAGGCGCGCCCCGGCGCGCGCCGCTTCGCTGGCTTGATACCGCGCCCGCCCGGCCTGCGCGCCCCGCCGCAATCCGCCGAACAGATCAACCTCCCAACTTGCGCTGGCGCCCAAGTCGAAGAGTCGCTGGTTGCGACCATAGCCGGGAAAGGCGCTGGCGACCCGGCCCGTGGGACTGTCGAGCGATTGGCGCTGATATTCCGCCTGCCCGGTCGCCTGGCCTTGTGGAAGTAAGGCGGCGCCGGCCGCCTTGGCCTGAGCCCTGGCTTGCGAAACGCGCGCTTCCGCCTGCGCGAGGTCGAGGTTCTGATCGAGCGCGCGGCCGACGAGCGATGAGAGTTCCGGATCGGCGAATCCGGTCCACCATGCCTTGAGGTCGGGGGCGCTGTGTTCGGTGACGCGCTCGGCTGCCGCCTGCCCATTTATAAACGAACGGTCTTGCGGCGGCGTCGGCGGCGTATAGTTGGGTCCAACGGCGCACGCGCTGAGCCCCAGGAAAGCCGACAGGGCGGGAATGATGGAGCCGCGAACGGGCGTCACGGGAACCTCCTGCGTTGTATCGAGTAACGAAATGAATTATTTATTACTGATCGTCAAGGGCGTGTAAGATGGTAAGCGATGAAAACGTGGGAGATGTTGGACGTCTCGGCGAGCGCGGTCCGGCCGATCACAGGACGCGGCTGCAGCTTCTCGACGAAGCGGAGTCGCACTTCCGCCACTACGGCTATACCAAGACCACGGTCGCCGATCTCGCCCGCGCGATCGACGTATCTCCAGCTTACGTCTACCGCTTCTTTGACTCGAAGCAGGCAATCGGCGAAGCCGTCTGCGCCAAGACGCTCGGCCAGATCTGTTCCAGCCTTCAGGCCATCGAGGCCGAGCCGCTCTCGGCCTCCGAACGCCTGCGCCGCATCTACAGGACTATGGTGGCGCGCGGCCTAGAGCTCTATTTCAGCGAGCGCAGACTGCATGACATCGTGGTCGCCGCCATTGACGGCCATTGGGGCTCGGTGCGGGGCTACCTCGACAATCTCCAGGCTCTGGTGAGGCGTATCGTGGTGGCGGGCCGAGAGAGCGGCGAGTTCGAGCGCAAAACGCCGCTGGACGATCTCTGCGCGGCGATCTTTTGCACCTTGAAACCGTTCGGGCATCCCATCCTGCTTGAGCAAACGGACCGCGATACCCTTCAGGCCGACGCCGAACAGGTGGCCAACCTCGTGCTTCGGAGCCTGGCCCCCTAGGGCATCAAGTAACGACTTGACTAACTCGTAACTTGCTTCGATGATCGTGGCGCATTCGATCGGGAGCGTCCCTTGCGCCATCTTTTCCCAATCCTTCTCATGGTCGCCCTTGCGGTCGCCAGTTGCCAGAAAGCGACTGACGATCCGCGCACCCTCGCCCCCATCGCAAGTGTTATCGAAGTTGTCCCGGATGGTGGCGCGGACCAGACCTATACTGGAGTCATCCGCGCGCGGATCGAAAGCGCTCCGGGCTTCAGGGTTGGCGGCAAGATCGCCGAACGCCTGGTGGATCCTGGCCAGACCGTGAGGCGCGGGCAGGCTCTCATGCGTCTGGACCCTTCGGACCTCGCGCTCGACGCCAGCGCACAGATCGCCAACGTGGCTGCCGCAAAGGCCCGATCCGACCAGGCTGACGCCGATCTGCGACGCTTCCAGGGAATGGTCGAGCAAGGCGCCATATCCGCGCAGGTCTATGATCAAGCCAAGGCCGGGGCCGACACGGCCAGGGCCCAACTGACAGCGGTCGAAGCGCAGTCGAAGGTCGCTCGGAACGCGCGCGCCTACGCTGTCCTGACCGCGGACGCCGACGGCGTGGTGCAGGAGATTCTCGCCGAACCGGGCCAGGTGGTCGCCGCGGGACAGTCCGTCATCAGGCTGGCCCACGCGGGTCCGCGCGAAGCCGCGGTCGATCTGCCCGAAACCGTGCGCCCTGGCCTCGGTTCCCCCGCTCAGGCCACTCTCTATGGACGCGACGGTCCACCTCTTCTCGGGCGTCTAAGGCAATTGTCCCAAAGCGCCGACCCCGCCACGCGCACATATGAAGCGCGTTATGTTCTGGATGGCGCGGGAGCGAGCGCCGCCCTCGGGGCCACGGTTACCCTTAGCCTGTCTGGATCCAACAGGCGCGATGACGACCAGGCCAGCGTCCCGTTGGGCTCGCTGTACGACCCCGGTCCCGGCCCTGGGGTCTGGCTGGTGCACGGCGACCACGTCGCCTTCCAGCCGGTCAGGGTTACCGGACTAACCGCCGAGTCGGCGCAAGTCTCGGGCGTGCCTCGGGGCGCCCTTATTGTCGCCCTGGGCGCTGACCAGTTCCGGCAGGGCCAGCGAATCCGCCCCGCGCCGCTACCCGGCGCCGTTGCGCCGGCGGGCAGCGCGCGGTGAGCGGCTTAAACCTCTCCGCGCTCGCTGTCCGGGAGAAATCCCTGACGTTGTTTCTGATCATCGCCGTGGCCGTCTCGGGCTTGTTCGCTTACCTGCAACTCGGGCGCGCCGAGGACCCCAGCTTCACGATCAAGGTGCTGACCGTCACCGCCGTCTGGCCCGGCGCAACACCCAGGGAGATGCAGGATCTGGTCGCCGAGCCGCTCGAAAAGCGGCTGCAGGAACTCGACCACTACGACCACGTTGACACCTTCACGCGACCGGGCGCGGCTTATCTGACGGTGCAATTCAAGGACGACACCCCACCCTCCGAGGTGCCGGAACTGTTCTACCAGGCGCGCAAGAAAATGGGCGATGAAGCCCACAATCTCCCGGCCGGCGCGCTTGGACCCTTCGTCAACGATGAATATTCCGACATCAACTTCGCGCTCTACGCGCTGAAGGCAAAGGGTCTCCCACCGCGGCGGCTGGCGCGTGAAGCCGAAACCCTCCGCGAGCGGCTGCTGCGCGTGCCGGGCGCCCTGAAGGTCAACATCGTCGGCGAGCAGGCTGAACATATCTTCGTGCGTTTCGACTACGGCCGCCTGGCGACGCTCGGTATTTCGCCGCAAGCGCTCTTCGAAGCAATGCGGACACAGAACCTCGTGGCGCCGTCCGGATCTATCCAGACGAAGGGTCCCGAGGTCTTCATCAGGCTTGATCACGGTTTCGACGATATTCAGGCCGTGCGCGACACGCCGGTCGCGGCCAATGGACATAGCCTGACGATCGGGGACCTGGCGACGGTCGAAAGGGGCTACGACGATCCCCCCAACTTCCTTGCGCGCAATCAGGGTGATCCCGCGCTTGTCCTGGGCGTCGTGATGCGCAAGGGCTGGAACGGCCTTGAGTTCGGCAAGTCGCTGGATAGAGAGGAGAAGGTGATCGCTCGGACCCTGCCAGTTGGCGTCACCTTCACAAAGGTTTCGGATCAGGCGCGGTTCATCAAGGAAGCGGTGGGCGAGTTCACCCTGAAGTTCTTCGTGGCCCTCGCCGTGGTCATGGCGGTCAGCCTGGCGACCCTGGGAGTACGCGTGGGTCTCGTCGTGGCCGCCGCCGTGCCGCTCACTCTGGCCGCCGTCTTCGTGATCATGATGATCACGGGACGGGTCTTCGATCGTATCACGCTCGGCGCCCTGATCCTCAGTCTGGGCCTACTCGTGGACGACGCGATCATCGCCATAGAAATGATGGTCGTGAAGATGCAGGAAGGCCTGGCGCGCGAGGACGCCGCCGCCTTCGCCTGGACCGTGACCGCCGCCCCGATGCTCGCCGGCACGCTCGTGACCATCATCGGGCTGATGCCGGTCGGCTTCGCGCAGTCTTCCGCGGGCGAGTATGCTGGCAATATCTTCTGGATGGTGGCTTTCGCGCTCCTGGCGTCCTGGGTCGTGGCGGTGATGTTCACGCCCTATCTCGGCGTTCGCCTGTTGCCGCGAATCTCCGTAGTCACAGGCGGTCATGATGCGATCTACGCCACGCCGATCTATCGGCGGTTGCGCCGACTGGTGACCTGGTGCGTCGATCGACGGGTGCTTGTGGCCGTCCTCGTGGGCGGGCTGTTCGTCATGAGCGGTCTGGGCATGGTCGCCCTGCGCAAGCAGTTCTTCCCAGCCTCCGACCGGCCCGAACTACTCGTGGAAGTCTATCGCTCCCACGGTACGGCGATCGGTGAAACCAGCCAGACCGCCGCCAAGGTCGAACGCTGGTTGAGGGGCCGCGCGGAGGCCAAGGTCGTCAGCACCTATGTCGGCCAGGGTTCGCCGCGCTTCTTCCTGTCCCTGAATCCAGAGCTGCCGGATCCGTCATTTGCGAAAATCGTCGTGCTGACGCCGGACCCGGCGGCCCGCGACAGCCTGAAGGCGGCCTTAAGGATCGCCATCGCCAACGGCCTTGCGCCGGAAGCGAGATTGCGCGTGACGCAACTGCTGTTCGGGCCGCCCGTGCCCTATCCCGTCGCGTTCCGTGTCGTCGGCCCCGACGTGGAGGTATTGCGCGCGATCGCCCTGAAGGTTCGCGACACGCTGGCGGCCGATCCGGAGATGCGTGACGTCAACCTCGACTGGGGCGAAAAGACCCCGGCGTTGCGGATCGTGCTGGACCAGGCCCGGCTCAGGCTGATCGGCCTGACGCCCAAGGACGCCGCGGACCAGCTTCAGTTCCTGCTGTCCGGCGCGCCGGTGACCCAAGCGCGGGAGGACATACGCACCGTCGAGATAACGGCTCGGGCGATCGATCCCGAACGCCTGGACCCGGCCCGGCTCGGCAGCCTGACGCTGACCACCCGCGACGGCCGCGCGGTGCCGGTCAGCCAGATTGGCCAGGTGCGGGTTGAGCGGGAAGACCAGATTCTCAAGCGCCGAGACCGCGAGCCGACGATCACGGTGCGCGGCGACATCGACGAGGGGCTGCAGCCACCTGATGTCACCGCCCATGTGCTGCCAAAGTTGAAGCCCATCATCACCAGCTTGCCGGAAGGCTATCGCATAGACACCGCGGGGTCGGTCGAAGAGTCCGGCAAGGCCAATATCGCCCTCGCCAAGGTCTTTCCGGTGATGATCCTTCTGATGCTGGCGACGATCATGCTGCAGGTGCGCAACTTCCGCGGCATGCTGATGGTGTTCATGACCGCGCCCCTGGGCGTGATCGGCGCGGCGCCGACCCTGCTGCTGTTCGGTCAACCGTTCGGATTCAATGCCATTCTCGGCCTGATCGGCCTGGCGGGCATCCTCATGCGCAACACCCTGATCCTGATCGGCCAGATCGAGGCGGACCGCGCCGCCGGAATGTCGTCGCGCGAAGCGGTAATCGAGGCCACGGTCCGGCGTTCAAGGCCCGTGGTTCTGACCGCCGCGGCCGCCATGCTCGCGTTTATTCCCCTCACCCTCTCAAGTTTTTGGGGGCCTCTGGCCTTCACACTGATCGGCGGCGTGGGCGTTGGTACGGCCCTGACCTTGCTGTTCCTTCCTGTTCTCTACGCAATGTTCTTCCGTGTTCCTAGCGCGGAGCCCGATTCGGTCCGCGCGTGACCGCATGCGCCGAAGCTACCCTGCCGACAGGGCGAGACCGGTCTCTCCCCACGTCGCGGACTGGGGAACGGCGACGATCAAGATCAA
>JANYFU010000534.1 GCA_025359665.1 Caulobacteraceae bacterium | reverse complement strand
CTGCAGGCGCGGAAGCTCGGCTTCGCGGTCCTCACGGCCAACCTCGCCGAGTTCGACCTCCTCCTCCAGTTTGTGCCGACCGGCCGGGTCCTCTTCTATCGGGTCGGCGCCTGAGGGCGACTTCCATGAGCTGCCTGGGCTTGATCGGCGATGCTGGCGAGGGCGGCGGACTTTGGCAAGGCAGGTAAGCTCCAACTCGCAACCATACGCTTGTGTCGTATACGACGGTGTCGTATAGCTGGTGCGTGGACAGCGGCCTTGAGTTTGAATGGGACCCGGCCAAGGCGGATGCCAATTTCCGTAAGCACGGCGTCAGCTTCGAGACCGCCGCTCGTGTCTTCGCCGATCCGGGCATCCTCATCGCCGAGGATGATCGGTTCGACTACGGCGAGATTCGAGAAGTGGCTTATGGAGCCGTCGAAGCCGCTGTCCTGGTCGTCGTTTACGTCGAGCGTGTCGAGAACCTGATCCGGATCATCAGCGCCCGCCACGCCACAGCCCAGGAGCGTCGCCGCTATGCCAATGACTAGGTTCACCCTTGATCGGAACAGTCCCGCTCAGCTGACGCCGGCGGAACGGCAGCGCCTCGACGCCATGAGTGAAGAGGATCGCGAGGCCGGCGCCGCAAGCGACGCCGAGGGTAGCCCAATGACCGACGATGAGTGGGCGCGCGGCCGCACCCGCTGGCTGGCGCGAAAGGCACGTGAGGCGGCGGGGCTATCACAGGCGAAGTTCGCCGAGGCCTTCCACCTCAAGGTTAAGACGGTGCAGAGTTGGGAGGCGGGCCGGAGGGTGGCCGACGAGCAGGCTCGCGCCTATTTGGAGGTGATCATGCGGGAGCCCACTCTGGTTCGGGCCGTTCTCGCCCGTCAGGGCGACCCGGCCTAGGTTTGCACGCGCAAGATTGGGCTGGCTCGCGCCAACGTCACCCCAAGCGTCTTGTCGCTAACCGGCGCTGGACAAGTTTTTTAACCTAGCCGGCGCTCGCGGGACGCCAGGTGTGCTGGGGGTTCCGCCAGTCGATCCCTTCGAGCGAAGGCCTTCAGGAATATCCCCGCCGGTGAGGCTGACGAATCATCGGTCGAGGTGATCAGAGTCCTTGATCCGCGGCATCCCCTCTTCGGACGCTCCTTCCGCGTGATCCGCCGCTCGACGCATCGAAAGGGCAATTTTGCGCCGTCGTATGAAGTCGAGCACCGCGAACGCTCAACGTTGCTTATCCAGATATCAGCAACAGAGTCATGTGAATTATTCACGAATCAGGTTAAATTGAGCATTGAAGCGTTACAGGACCTTATCGCGACGGCAGACTGTCTCCTCCATGATGAACATCAATCCAAAGGATCTTTGGGCGACTCTATCCCCAACATTGCGGCGTCAGATCGTCGACGACGTCGCCGCGCTCCTGACGGAGGTCTCACATGAAGTCGGAACTGGTCAAGCCGTCCCACCTGGCGCGCAAGGCGGTGGTCTACATCCGCCAGTCGACGCCCCATCAGGTTGTGTCCAATCAAGAAAGTCTGCGCCTGCAGTACGCGCTCCGAGAGCGCGCGCGTGACCTGGGTTGGCATGAAGCCGACGTCGATGTGATCGACGCCGATCTCGGCTTGAGCGGTGCGTCCGTCACGCAACGCGGCGGCTTCAAGGAACTCGTCGGTCGCGTCGGGCTCAGCGAGGTGGGGCTCATCCTGTCGATCGACGTGACGCGCCTGGCGCGCAACTGTTCCGACTGGTACCCGCTCTTGGACATCTGTGGTCTGCGCGGCTGCCTCATCGCCGATCGGGATGGAGTCTATGATCCCGGCAGCGCCAACGGTCGCCTGCTTCTGGGTCTGAAGGGCACGATATCGGAGCTTGAGCTCCACACGATCCGCAGCCGCCTGACTGGTGGCCTCCTGGCTAAGGCCGAACGCGGCGAGCTCGCGCTCACCCTGCCGATCGGCCTCGTGCGCGACCCCAGCGGGGTTGTCGCCAAGGATCCCGACATGGGTGTGCAGGAACGACTCGCGCTGGTGTTCCACACCTTCCTGAAGTTCCGCACAGTGGCCAAAGTCATGCGCGTGCTCAACGATCGTGGTCTCGATCTGCCGC
>JANYFU010000511.1 GCA_025359665.1 Caulobacteraceae bacterium | reverse complement strand
CGACCGAGCACATCCTGGCGGCCGCTTCCGGCCTGATAACCGCCAACAAGGATCGCCTGGGCAAAACCCTCTGGACGGAGGTGCGTGGCGGCCAGAAGGTCCAGGTGCGCGGGGTCTGGGACGGCGAGGCCGAATCCCGGCAGGTTGCGGAGGATATCGAGCGCTGGCGCAAGACCCGGCGCTACAGCGAGGTCGCGGTGCTGGTGCGGGCGTCGTTCCAGATGCGTGCCTTTGAAGAGCGGTTCGTGCTGCTCCAGATCCCGTACACGGTGGTCGGCGGCCCCCGGTTCTTCGAGCGGGCCGAAATTCGCGACGCCCACGCCTATCTGCGGCTGGTGCAGTCGCAGGACGACGATCTGGCGTTCGAGAGAATCATCAACACGCCGCGTCGGGGCATCGGCGACACGACCGTGCAAAAGCTTTTGACCCTGGCCCGCGGACAGGGGGTCTCGGCCATGGCCGCTGCGCGCGATCTGGTACGCAGCGATGAATTGCCGGCCAGGGCAAGAACGGCGTTGTCGACCTTCCTGCGCGACCTCGACCGGTGGCGCGGCCAGAGCGAGACCGTGGCACACCCGCGCCTGACGGAGACTATCCTTGAGGAAAGCGGCTACATCGACACGCTCCGCCTGGACAAGGGACCGACCAGCCAGACCCGGCTGGAGAACCTGAAGGAACTGGTCCAGTCCATGGGCGCGTTCGAGAACCTGAGCGCCTATCTGGAACATGTTTCCCTGGTGGCGGATCTGGATCGTGGGGCCGGCGACGACGCTGCTCAGATCATGACCCTGCATGCGGCCAAGGGCCTGGAGTTCCCGTTGGTGTTTCTGCCGGGCTGGGAAGAGGGCGTTTTCCCAAGCCAGCGCAGCATCGATGAGAATGGCGAGCGCGGCCTCGAAGAGGAACGTCGTCTAGCCTACGTCGGCCTGACCCGGGCCCGTGAGGAAGCGCGCATCTCCTTCGCCGCCAACCGGCAGGTTTACGGCCGCTGGACCAGTCAGATGCCCAGCCGTTTCGTCGACGAGCTACCGATCGCCAGCGTCGAGGCGGCGTCAGAGACCGGCTACTACGGCGGCGGCCCCGGACTACGCGACGGTGGCGGCGGTTCCCGTTGGGATGAGACCAACTATGGCTCCGGCTATGACAGCCCGGGCTGGAAACGGGCTCAGTCCCGGGGCTATGCTGGCGGGCCTCCTGGACGAACCAAGGTGATCGAGGGCGAGGGGCGGCTGGTGGCGATCTCCGATCCTGATTTCGCCAGCGCCTATGGCAAGGGCGACCGGGTTTTTCACCAGAAGTTCGGCTATGGCGCCGTTGCGGTGGTCGAGGGCAACAAACTCACCGTCGCCTTCGACACCGCTGGTGAAAAGAAGGTCATCGACAGCTTCGTCCAGCGAGCGTGACCCGGCCCCTGCCGCCCAGCCCTTAGGCTTCGAGATCCTCCGGAAGGATCGCCATTTCGAACATGAACGAGCCATCCTCGTCTTCGTCTTCGTAGATTACGCCGATGAACTCGCCCTTCATCTCGACCTCGGCCGAATCCTTCTGTTTCGGGCGAGCTTTGACGGCGATGTGCGGGTTCCCGAACGTACGCTTCAAGTGCGCCTGCACGCGGTCGATGTCTTTTTGATCCATGGGAAGCGCTCCAAATCGATTGGCGCGGACCCTAGTAGATGGCGATAACCCGACGCAACCTCCGGCGTGAATCGAGCCGCGCCTAGCAGGCCGCGCGAACCATCAGATGTCGAAAGCCAGGGTCTGGTCCATCGTGCGGGCGGGCTCGGAGCAGGTCGGGCAATTCATCAACTTCGCCGGCACCCCGGCGGCGGTGCAGCCGGATGGCACCGGGATCAGGACCACCGATCCCGCCGCGATCTTGGCGAAATCACCAACACGGATATTGCCCAAGATCTTGGCGCCGGCGCCCAACAGCACGCCGTTGCCAATCTTGGGATGGCGATCCCCTCGCTCCGCGCCGGTTCCGCCCAGCGTAACGCCATGAAGCATCGAGACATTGTCGCCAATCACCGCCGTTTCACCGATGACGATGCCCGTGCCGTGATCGAGGAAGGCGCCCGAACCGATGACGGCGGCGGGGTGAATATCCACTTGAAACAACTCGGACATTCGGCTCTGGAGATAGAAGGCTAGGTCCTCCCGCCCCGACCGCCACAACCAGTGCGAGACTCGATGAGTCTGAAGGGCGTGGAAGCCTTTGAAATGAAGAAACGGCTGGACGAATCCCTTGCACGCGGGGTCGCGCTCGAACACCGCCCGCAAATCCGCCTCCGCGTCCTCGATGATCGAAGGTTCGGCTGCATAGGCCTCTTGGGCAACCTCGCGCAGGCTCATCGCGCGCAGTTCCTGATCGCCCAGCTTCCGCGCCAGCTGATAGGACAGGGCCGCCGAAAGATCGGAGTGGCGAATGATCACCGCATTGAGCAGAGACGCCAGGCTTGGCTCATCCCTGGCGACGCGTTGAGCCTCGCTCCGCAACGATGGCCACACACGCGGGGAGAACCCGTCATCAACCACTTCAAGATGCTGAGCCATGCTGTCCCTCTCGCATTCAGCGACCCGGCCCCTGACTTCATGGACCAGTCGCCCTCCGAATATGGGGAGGGTGAAGGCCCAGCGCCATTGAGAACTTCTATAGAGGCGCTATAGCATAACTCGCTTTTAAAGATGCGCCGCAAGGAAACCCTTGGCCCCCCTGCCCTCTCCCGCTCCAAGATTTGGTGACAGCCTGGCGATCCAGCCCTCGTCGCCGACCCTCGATTTCCTGGCCCGTCGCCGTTCAGCCTCGGCGGTGAACCTGGCCGATCCAGGCCCTACCGACCCGGAACTCAAGGCGCTGCTCACCTTGGCGGCCAGGGCGCCCGACCACGGCAAGCTGGCGCCGTGGCGTTTCGTCGTGCTTCGGGGCGATGCCAAAATCGCCTTCGTCCACGCGCTGGAGGCCATTGCCGCAACCCGACCAGACGCTGCCAAGGCTCAGGCGAAGCTGGCCAAGATGCGGGCGCCGCCCCTGACCGTCGCGGTGATCTCGCATCCGGTCCAAAGCGAAATACCTGAATGGGAACAGCAACTTTCGGCCGGCGCGGTCTGTACCCTGTTGATCGTCGCCGCACAGGCCATGGGCTTTGGGGCCAATTGGATCACGGACTGGTACGCCTACGACGAAGACGCGGCCCGCCTTCTCGGCGTCGGAGAGGGTGAGCGGGTGGCGGGCTTCGTGCATCTGGGGGTCAACACCGATGCGCCGATGGAGAGGGTCAGGCCGGAACTTGAGGCCATCCTGTCGTTCTGGACACCCTGACGGCGCCGTGGGCTTCAGCGTCCTCGATAGGCTTCGACTCCCTGATCCGGCAACCACAGTCCCTCTGGCGCCGGGCCGGTCTGCCAGAACACGTCGATCGGTATGCCACCCCGGGGATACCAATAGCCGCCTATCCGCAACCAGATCGGTTTAGCGGCCTCCACGATCCGCCGGCCGATGGTCAAAGTGCAATCCTCGTGAAAGGCGCCGTGGTTTCTGAAAGCGCCGAGATAGAGCTTCAGAGACTTTGACTCCACCAGCCACTCGGCGGGCGCGTAGTCGATGACCAGACGCGCGAAATCAGGCTGGCCGGTCACTGGGCACAGTGACGTGAACTCGGGCGCCGTGAACCGGGCCAGGAACAGCGCCCCGGCCTGCGGGTTTGGCACGCACTCAAGGATCGCCGCTTCGGGGCTCGGGAATCCGCGCGCCTCTTGGCCGAGCTGCGTAAGGTGGATGTCTTCCATGGCGGGACGATCTAGCGCGGTTCCCCTATCGCCAACAGGGGCGAAGACAATCGCCAACGCCAACGCTATCAGTGTCTCAACAAACACAAATCGAGGAGACGTCCATGGTGGGCAAAGATTTCGACGGAAGGGTCGTGTTGATCACCGGGGCGTCTACCGGGCTTGGCCGCGCCATCGCCGTTGAGACCGCCGAACGCGGGGCGGCGGCGGTGGTGATCAACTATGCCTCGAGCGAAGCCGAGGCCGGGCGGACCAAGGCCATGGTCGAAGCCGCGGGCGCCCGTGGCATATTGGTTCAGGGCGACGTCGCCAAGGATGAGGACTGTGTGCGGATCGTCGCCGCCGCCGAACCATTCGGCCGTATCGATGCCCTGTTCAACAACGCCGGTGTCACGAAATTCGCCAACAATCACGCCGCGCTGGACGCCGTCTCGGCCGAAGACTTTATGCGAATCTATGCCGTGAACGTCGTAGGCGCCTATCAGATGGTCAGGGCCGCCCGCGCCCTGCTGGAGGTTGGTCCCGCAGCCGGCGCGGTGGTCAACACCGCGTCTGTAGCCGGCGTTCTGGGTATCGGCAGTTCTGTCCCCTATGCCGCTTCGAAAGGAGCGCTGATCACCATGACGATCTCTCTGGCTCGCGCCTTGGCCCCGAAGATCCGTGTGAATGCGATATGTCCCGGCTATATTGACACGCCCTGGTTCGGTCGGGGCATGACCGCCGAACAACTGGATCGCATGCGCCAGGGAGTCGCCGACACCATGCCGCTCAAAGTCGCATCGACGGCGGAGGATATAGCCGGTGCGGCGGTGTTTCTGGCCGCCCCGGCGTCCCGCCACATCACCGGGGAGGCCCTCATGGTGGATGCGGGTCTCCATCTTGGATACGCCCCGCTAGCCATGCGCTAGGCGACCAGCATGCGAGGGTTGGCCGACGCTTTTGCGCCGGCCTCCCTCGGCGGATCAGACTAGAAAGCTAATGGGATAACGACGTCCAGGCCAATGGTGAACTGATCCTTGCCGAGCACGGCGTCGGAGCCCGTAAAGGCGCCAGACCCGGACAAGGTGCTGTCGTATCGGATTTCGGGCCGGATATTGAGGCCATCGATCATCTTGGGTAGGTGGGCAGGCTTGATATTGAGGCCAAGCGTTATCGCTCCGTAAGTTGCCGATCCGACACCATAGGCGGTGGTCGGCAGGCCTTCCTCAAGATTGACAAAGTCATTGTTGCCAGGGAAGCCGGCGACAAAGAAGCCGTCCGCGTCACGCCAGATTTCACCTCGAATGCCAGCGGTGATGGTGGACGACAGCGGGTAGGTCAGATACTCTGCCACGCCACCGCCAGCGGCCGAGAACCCGTCATCGCGGATGTAGTTAAGCTCAGTCGTCGAAGTCAGCTTGTCATTCACATGCCAGGTGACGACGATGTCGCTTAGATAACGCATTTGACCATGGACATCGACACCCTCAACTGGCCCCGGATTCTCTGGGCCGATATGGGTCAGAGCGAGAACGGTCAGATTCTTGAAGTTCAGACCAATACCACCAAGGAAATGGAACTGCCCATCGTTATAGCCACCAGCTGATCCCAGAGAAGTATTCACACCTGTCGTGTATCCCGCATAGATATCCAAGATGGAATTTACGTGTGTCGTTGTCAGGACGCCAGTATGCTTCAGCGGAATGCCGAAATTGAAAATATAACCTTTTGAATAGAAGAAATTTCCAGTCGGATCAATTACCTCGACACCGAGTGGTGTCGAAAATTGACCGACTTTCACGTCAATGCCGCCCGCCGTCAGGAATGGGAGATGGGCCGTGACGTTCGCCTCCACGATGTCGAACGAATTGCGCATCGAGGTTTCGTGGTCGAGTTCACCTAAGAAGTGGGTGTACCGTGAGTCCGATCCATACATCCCCTGAATCTTGAAGCCGATATCGATCGAGGTCGCTTTCGGGTCCGGGTCGCGCTCGATCGTGATCGCGGCTTGATTTAGAACGATCTGATTGGCCTTGTCGGTGAACAGATGCCCGAAGTTCACGCCGTTTGACGGCGACGCCGGATTCATCGTCGCCCCCGCTTCGATATGACCGGAAAACTTGATGCCGCTCATCCAGGAAGCGGGCGCGGCGGGCGTCGCCGGAGCGGCCGCAGCTGGCGCTTGATCATCGGCGAAAGCGGCGCTGGCCAATAGCGTGGTCGCTGCGACGGTCGAAAGCAGAGCCCAGATGCGATGTGACATGGAACTCGATCCCCTGTTTTTGGTGTTGGCGTGGGCTATCGAGCCTTTGGCGCTCTGTCGGAACGCCCAAACGACGCGGGGGGGGGCGTCACGCCGGTCAATGAAACAATTTTAGGCGTCATACCCGTATGAACGATCAATATATGGGCGGATTTGGTTGCATGGACGCTGAAACCGACTCGCCAACGGCCCTACCTCGAAGTTCCATCAGGCCGGATCGTCGAGACTGAAACGGTCGTCATCTTCATGGTAGGCGAAGATTTCAGCGTACCGCCCCCATGACACGATCGCGTCCATGGTCTCCTCTGCGTAGGGCTCGGACATAAAGTCCTCAAGCTCGTCGCGAAACCGGGTCGCCGGGGCCTGATGGGAGGCGCGGTCATCAAGCACCCGGCGGATGTGGGCCGCCAAGGGCACATAGGCCAGGAGATGCTGGGCGAAGAGCTGCTTACGCTCGTCCACGTCCGCCGCATCGTAGCGGCGCGCGGCCGGGTTGAGCCGAATGGTTCGCCCCTCAATCTCGGCGAAACGCATCAGCTGTAGCGTCTCGGCGATCGGCAGCAGCTCATCAGCCTCCATTTGAAGTTCGCGCGCCAGGGTCGCCAGATCAGCCACACCGTCATTGGGGGCCGCGGCGATCGCCTCGATCATGCCCGCCAGAGTGTTTGTGGATACATGCGTGAGAGCCAAACCAAGTCCGGTACCCGGAAAATTTCCGTCTCGCGCAGCGGGGACGGTCGGGCGCGCGGTCATTCTCGCGTAGATATCGTCCACAAGGGCCCGGAACGCCGGTTCGAGGCGATTGCGCGGTTGCGGCAGATCGACCTTGATCTCGGCGATCACCCGTCCTGGGTTTGATGAAAACACCAGAATCCGATCGCACATCAAAACCGCCTCCTCGATGTTATGGGTCACGATCAGGATCGAGCGGATCGGCATCCGCCCCTCGGACCACAGGTCGAGCAGATCGGTACGAAGGGTCTCCGCCGTGAGCACGTCGAGCGCCGAGAAGGGCTCGTCCATCAGCAGGATGGAGGGTTGCACCACCAGGGCGCGGGCGAGACCTACCCGTTGGCGCATGCCGCCGGACAATTCCTTGGGATAGGCGTTCTCGAAACCGTCCAGGCCGATAAGGTCGATGGCCGCCAACGTCCGCTTCCGCCGAATTTCGGCGGGAACGCCCTGGGCCTCGAGACCCAGTTCCACGTTTTTCTGGACTGTCAGCCACGGGAACAGCGCAAAACTCTGAAAGACCATGGAAACGCCGTGGGCCGTGTCGTCACCCGGCATGTCTTTGATCGTGATCGTGCCCGAGGTGGGGGTGATCAAGCCCGCTATGGACCGTAGTAGCGTGGACTTCCCCGAGCCCGATCGACCGAGGAGACCAACGATTTCATTAGGTCGCAGGGTCAGATTGACATCGTCCAGAACCGTCAATCCCGCGCCGTTGCCCTTGCCGTAGACGTGCTTAAGGGCTCGCACCTCGACCAGTGGCGCATCGGTTTCAACTGAGCGTTCCAGCGCAATGGTCATGCCCGGCCTCCTAGGTGTTTCAGTTCAAGCGCAGGTTCTTGGCGGCGTAGCGGTACATGGGTCGCCACAGCGAATGGTTCATCAACAGGACGAAGGCGCAGATCACCGTCGAGCCCAGAGCGATGCGCGGAAAATCTCCGGCCGCCATGGCGCTTGCGATGAACGAGCCAAGACCCGCAGCCTGGAGCTGCGTGTGTTTCCAGGTCACGAACTCAGCAACGATGCTCGCGTTCCATGACCCACCAGAGGCCGTGAGAGCGCCGGTGACATAGTAGGGAAAAATGCCGGGTATGATCAGGTCCCGCCATTTCTGCCAGGTCCGCAGGCGGAAAATTCCGGCGGCCTCCCTGAGGTCGTTGGGCAGAACGCTCGCGCCCGCCACGACATTGAACAGGATGTACCATTGGGTGCCCAGGATGATCAGAGGCGACAGCCAGATGTCGGGATTGAGCCGAAAGGCGACGATCCCCATGACCACGAACGGGAACAGGATGTTGACTGGGAAGGCGGCCAGGAACTGCGCCACCGGCTGAATGCGTTGAGACCAAGCCGGACGCAATCCGATCCACACCCCGATCGGCACCCAAACCAAGCTGGCGATCACAATCAGGATCAGGACCCGGGCGAAGGTCAACAGCCCATAGCCGAAGGCCGAGAAGGCGTCGGCCAGCGTCAGTGTTCGATGAACATAGACCGTGATGGCCCAGATGGCCCAGATGGCGACGGCAAACACCACGCCGAGCCAGAGGCGATCAAACCAAAGCTCCAACGCCGGATTAGCCGCTACCGACCGGGAGGACCCAAGGCGCGGAAGCCTAGGAATGGCCGAGACAATCGCTCGAAACGGCCTGCCGATCCGGGGGAACAGACGGGTTCGCTGGAGCAGTTCCAGAAACCACGACCGTGGCTCATCCTCGGACGCGGTCATCTCGAAGCGAAACTTGTCGGCCCAGGCCACGATCGGCCTGAACAGCAGCTGGTCATAGATGAGGATGACAGCGCCCATGGCCACGACCGCCCAGACCACGGCCCGTACATCGCCACGGTCGATGGCGAGAGCCAGCCAAGAACCGATCCCCGGCAAGGCGACCGTCTGATGGCCAACCGTGAGCGCCTCGGCCGCGACCACGAAAAACCAGCTACCCGACATCGACATCATGGTGTTCCAGACCAGAGCCGGAGTGGCGAAGGGCAGTTCGAGCTTCATGAACCGCTGCCAGGAGGACAACCGGAACTGGGTGCTGACCTCCTCCAGATCGGGCGGCAAGGTGCGCAGCGACTGATAGAAACTGAAAGCCATGTTCCAGGCCTGGGATGTGAAGATTCCGAATATGGCCGCGCATTCGGCGCCCAGTTCGCTGTGTGGGAACAGTCCGATGAAGAAGGCCGTGGTGAACGCCAAAAACGTCAGGATCGGGATCGACTGCAGGATATCGAGCATCGGCACGATCACCAGCCCGGCCCTACGGCTCTTCGCGGCCAGCGTCGCGACCGAAAAGGTGAATATTAGCGATAAAATGATCGCCGCGAACATCCGCAGTGTCGAGCGAAGGGCGTATTCGGGCAGGCGCGCCGGATCGAGAACCACCGGCGTGGTGCGCAGGGTCGCGACGGGCAGGTTCATCTGGGTGGCGCCATGCACCACCAGCACGGCTGCCGCCCCGACCAGCACCAGGGCAATCACATCATAGCGATTGGGCGCGAACTCCCGGCGCGCGAAACGCGCCAACAGGCCGGCGTTCAACCGATCGGAAGAGAGGAAGACCATGGGCTCGCCTCGTGATCGCCGCGTCGGCCGTCACGAGAGGCCCGAAAACGCTCAGGCTCCGCGAAACGATCTAGGCGGCCCGCTATTTGGACCAGGACTGTCGCTTGGCATTGGGTTTTGGGTTTCCGAAAGGGGGCCACCGCCCACGCGAACGCGGGGCGAGAGCGCCGCCGAAATGGTCCGCTTGCCATGGGGTGTCAACCCCGAACCTTCCCAATGTGTCGTTGATCGGCATGCGATTGCCAACCTCGGCGGATCGCGCCATAGTCGGGGTCCTGTCTCAACAGCTGAAAGGAGGTGGTCCAGTGTCTCATTGTCTCCAACCGCGGTCGCAAGTGACCTGGAGCCTGAAGATGGAGGCTCACGCCTGACAGCGTCTCGACGCTTATAGGGCACGGTCACGGCCTATCGGTTCATCCCCGAGAGCGCCGCGGTCACGACGATGGAAGGGTCGCTCCAGAGATGGAGCGGCCCTTCGCTATTATCGGACCTGATTCTTACCCAGCTGGATTGTCAGGCTCCAATCAGTTCCCGACCGATCAGAAACCGCCTGATTTCGTTGGTTCCCGCGCCGATGTCATAGAGCTTGGCGTCGCGCAGATAGCGTTCGACCGGGAAATCCTTCAAATACCCCGCACCGCCTAGCGCCTGAATGGCCTCGAGCGAGACGCGCACCGCATTCTCGCTGGCCAGCAGGATCGCGCCGGCGGCGTCGAAGCGCGTGGTGTGACCGGCGTCGCATGCCCTGGCCACCGCGTAGACATAGGCCCGAGCTGAATTCAGCGCGACATACATGTCGGCGATCTTGCCTTGCATGAGCTGGAAGGCGCCGATCGGCTTTCCGAACTGTTTTCGCTCACGGACGTAGGGCAGCACGACGTCCAGACAGGCCTGCATGATTCCCAGCGGCCCGGCGGCCAGCACCGTGCGTTCATAGTCCAGGCCACTCATCAGCACGCCGGTTCCGCCGTTTTCCGGACCCATGACGTTTTCCTCGGGAACTTCACATTCCTCGAACACCAGTTCGCCCGTGTCGGATCCGCGCATGCCGAGCTTGTCCAGTTTTCGGGAGCAGGAAAACCCGGAGAAACCCTTCTCGATAAGGAAAGCCGAAACGCCTCGGCTGGCCGCCTCCGGAGATGTCTTGGCGTAGACCACCAGCACATCGGCGTGCGGCCCGTTGGTGATCCAGAATTTGGCGCCGTTGAGGATGTAGCGATCCCCCTGTCGCCGCGCCTTGAGGCCCATCGACACGACGTCTGAACCGGCATTGGCTTCGCTCATCGCCAGGGCGCCGACACTTTCGCCGCTGATCAGGCCCGGCAGATAGCGGTTCTTTTGAGCGTCGGTTCCCCAGCGGCGGATCTGGTTGACGCACAGATTCGAATGCGCGCCATAGCTAAGGCCGACGGAAGCCGAGGCGCGAGACACCTCCTCCATCGCCACTACATGCTCCAGATAGCCCAACCCCAGACCGCCGAATTCCTCTTCGACGGTGATGCCATGCAAACCCAGTTCGCCCATCCGCGGCCAAAGATGGCGCGGGAAACTGTTGGTGGCGTCCACATCGGCGGCGACCGGGGCTATGTGGTCGGCGGCGAACCGGGCGGTGGTGTCGCGAATGGCGTCGGCGGTCTCACCGAGGCCAAAATCCATCATCTGTCCATGGTTGGTGATCATGGGACAGGACTATCACGCCCCACCCGGACCCGCCACGTGATGAAGGCGGATGGGTCCGGGACCAGGAGACATTCCAGATCGGCTCACTGGTGCGGTCGAGAAGACTCGAACTTCCACGGGTTGCCCCACAGCGACCTCAACGCTGCGCGTCTACCAATTCCGCCACGACCGCCCGTGGTGAGCCGGGGGGCGTAGCAAAAGGGCCGCGGTTTGTGAAGTCGCGCTTTGCGTTATGTACCCCGGAGTCCCACATTGGCGAGGTATGACGAGAGCTTCCACCGCCGAGCCAGCGACTTTTCCGCGCCTCGACCAGCGCACCGTGGGCTGGGCGTGGTCACCCGGCTTGACCCCCTATCCCCGTGCTATGGAGGCCATGGAGCGTCGCGCCGAAGCGATCGCGGAAGGACGACTTGGAGAATTGGTCTGGCTCCTGGAGCACCCGCCGCTCTATTCCGCGGGCGTTTCGGCCAAGGTGGCCGACCTGCTCCACCCCGATCGCTTTCCAGTTTTCGCCAGCGGGCGCGGGGGGCAGTACACCTATCACGGTCCCGGACAGCGCGTGGCCTATGTGATGCTCGATCTTCGGGAACGCAGCCGGGACACCCGCGCTTTCGTGAATGCTCTGGAGAGCTGGCTGATCGGGACGATCGCCCAGTTAGGCGTCACCGGCGTGACCCGCCAATCGCGCGTCGGCGTGTGGGTCGAACGAGACGACATTCACCCAGTACGGGAAGAGAAGATCGCTGCCATCGGCGTGAAGCTTCGCCGCTGGGTAAGTTTCCATGGTATCAGTCTGAATTTCGCTCCAGACTTGGAACACTTCAGCGGGATTGTCCCCTGCGGTGTTTCCGAGCACGGGATCACAAGCTTGGCTGCTCTGGGTTTCACCGGTTCGATGGAAGACGTCGATGGCGCGTTGCTGTCCGCGTTTCGATCCGTCTTTGGCGAGACCCACCGGGAATCCCCGCCTGATCAGGCCTGAGTATCAGGTCTGTTGTGTCGACGCGGCCGACGGGTCTACAAAAGCCCGCCCGCTTCGAGGCCCCGCTTCCCGCCATGAGAGCTCGGCCTCCAGACCATGCGCCTGATAGATCGCTACCTGTTCCGGCAGCTACTGGGTCCTACCTTGCTGGCGACCTTGGCGCTCTCAGCCGTGGCCATGCTGGCCGAGGCTCTTTCGGCCTTGGGCGTGGTCCTGACCCAGCGTCAGAGTCTTTCGACCTTCAGCAAGGTCATCCTTTTGGCGATGCCCCAACTTATCGTGCTGATCCTTCCGATTGCGGTGCTGGTCGGTGGTTTGATCGCCGTCAATCGCCTCCAGCGCGACAATGAGATCACCATCTGCTTCGCCAGTGGTATGAGTCGCTGGCAGGTGATTTCGCCGGCCATTCGGCTTTCAGCCATCATCGCGACCTTCTCGCTGTTGATCACGCTGTGGATACAGCCACTGTGTTATCGCGCGCTTCGCGACACACTTGTCGGCGTGCGCACGGATTTGGTCGCCAGCCTGATCCGGCCGGGCCAGTTCACTCACCCCGCCCCCGGCGTCACCGTCTATGCGACCTCGGTCGATGAGGACGGAACAATCCATAACCTGTTCATCAACCGACGGCTTGAACACGGGCGCGACACCACCATCCTGGCGCGGGAGGGGCGGCTACAACGGCACGGCGTCGCACCGTTGTTGATACTTCATCACGGAGCCAACCAGGAGTTATCCACCACCGGCGTGCTTAACTCTTTGTCCTTTGACAACTATATCCTCGACCTTAGTCCGCTGGTGGCCGCCAAGCCCGCCATGAGATACAAATTGTCGGATCAATATATCCATGAATTAATCTCCCCCGATACCGAACAGGCTGTTGACGGCGCGACTCCGACGCCTAATGTCGCTGAGGCGCATTCGAGATTTTCGGCACCGCTTTACAATTTGAGCTTCATGGCTTTGTCCCTATCGGCGGTGCTCGGGTCCGGCTTCAGTCGGCTGGGTTATGGGGTGCGCATCGCGGTGGTGGCGATGGTCGCGCTGGTGACCCGAGTGCTGGGATTCGCGATCCAAAATGCGAGTGTCGGCTGGCCGACCGCAAATCTCCTACAGTATGGAACACCGATCTTGATAGCCCTGGTGGCGGCGCGGCTGCTGTTCACCAACACTGCGAGTTCCGGACGTCACCATCGAGCCACGCAGGCGACTGGGTGAGGCTACGCATCTATCTGCTGGCGTGCACGCTGCTGGGGGTCCTGGCCGCGCTGGCGGTGGTTTCCTCCGTCATTGTCCTGGTGGACCTAGTGGAAGTTTCGCGTTCGCTGGCGGGACGAGATGATATCGGCTTTCCCCAGTTGCTCGAACTGACTTTGTTGAAGTCGCCGGCGATCATTCTGCTGCTTCTGCCCTTTGTCTTCCTGTTCGGCTCCATGGGCGCCTTCGTGACGCTCAACAGGGCGGGTGAGTTGATCGCCATGCGGGCGGCGGGGGTTTCGGCCTGGCAGTTCATCCTGACCCCCGCGGCCGCGGCATTCCTCATCGGTCTATTGAGCATCGGCCTTCTCAACCCCCTTTCCGCGACTTTGAACGCCCGCTTCGAGGAGCGCAGGGCCGCGCTGACGAACGATGGCTTGCCCGGTTCGACCGGTGAGATCTGGCTGCGGCAGGGCGACGGCGTCAGCCAAATGGTCATACACGCCGCATCCAAGGACCTCGTCGGCAGCGCCATTCATTTGAGAGGCGTATCAATCTTCATTCAAAGCGTCGGCGAGGCGGGAGGCCTTGAATTCACGCGCCGGATTGACGCCGACGAAGCCTTGCTAATGCCGGGCTATTGGCGGTTGACGAGGGCGCGTGAGGCGCGCGCGGGCTCGGAATCGATCCGGTCCGAGGTTCTGTTGTTGCCGTCAACCATGGATCGTCGCTCGGCGATGGAAAAATTCGTGACGCCCGGCGCCGTGGCCTTCTGGGATCTTCCCGCGACGATCAAATCGGCTGAATTGGCCGGCTATTCGCCGGCTGCCTATCAGCTACGCCTGCAGCAGCTATCGGCTACGCCTCTCCTGCTGGCCGCGATGACCATGTTGGCGGCGACATTCTGCCTGAGACTATGGAGGCTTGGAGACCTGGCGGGCCTTGCCGGCCTGGGTGTCGCTCTGGGATTCGCTTTCTTTTTTCTGAACCAGTTTTGCGGGGCGCTTGGCCTAACCGACATTATTCCCGTGATGCTGGCCGCATGGGCGCCGCCGCTACTCGCGTTCCTATCAGCGGTCACCCTACTATTCTACACCGAGGATGGTTGACCCGCGCTCCGATCCGGCGCGGGAATTTTGCGTCCCGGCGCTTGGCGAAGTATGGGCTCGTCAAGCGTCGGCCACGGCGACCGGAACGACCTCGGCCAGTCGGGAAAAAATACGAAATGAAAGAGCGTGAGGGTCGATTGGTGAAGTCGCGCTGGAGATGTTCAAATGCGGGTCGCGGTTTCGCGGGTCTGGCGTTGGCGCTACTGACCGGCGTCGCTCAGGCCAAAACCCTGTCGGCGATGGCCCCATCGTCAAGCCAGGCGCCGAAACAAGTCATCGGCGACGACGGTTTGGCCGGCGGCGCATTCTATCTCGAGGCGGACTCGGTAACCCAAAACCAGACCAGCCATCACATCATCGCCTTGGGCGGTGTCGAAATCCGCTACAAGGGTCGGGTGCTTAGAGCGGAAATCGTCGACTACGATTCCCAGACCGGGATTTTTGTCGCCAAGGGTAAGGTCACGATCCTTCAGCCGGACGGGTCCGCCCAGTTCGCTGACACTATCACTTTAGATAAGTCGATGAGCGATGGTTTCGCGGCCGAATTCTCAACGAGACTCCAGGGTCACGTCCAGATTGCCGCTCAAAGCGTCGAGCGTAAAAGTGCGCAGGTTACAAAATTTGAAAATGCCATATACACGCCTTGCCTTGTTTGTGTTGAAAATGGACAGAAAAATCCAACGTGGTCTATCAAGGCAAGGTCGGTAACTGAGGATACCGGACGAAAAACGCTTGTTTTCAAAGGAGCCGTTGTTCAAGTCCTTGGACAGAGCGTAATTTATATCCCTGTCTTGCAAAGCGCCGACCCCATCGCCGAGCGAAAATCAGGCTTTCTCTTGCCAGTGGTGACTTTTTCTGGCCCGCGCGGCGTAAGTTACGACCAGCCCTATTATAATATAATTTCGCCTCACCAGGATTTACTCCTAACACCGCAAATTAATAGTAACGTAAATCCTTTTTTAAACATTGACTACAGGCAACGTCTATATTCTGGCACAACCGAAATTCGTGCTGGTTATACGTATTCAAGAGATTTTACTTCTGACGGTCAATTGTTCGGGCGCAACACATCTCGCAGTTATATTTTAGCCGACGGCTCGTTCGATATCAACAAATACTGGTCATGGGGCTTTACGGCCGAACGGGCATCGGACAAGCTGATATTCGACAAATATTCGGTCAGCGACGCTTTTTTGGATCATGGACTGTATGCGTCGGACAACAGGCGGCTGATCTCCCAGCTATATGCCGTCGAGCAAAGCCAACTCTCGTATCTGTCTGTCGCGGTCATAAACGTTCAGGGATTGAGGGCCACGGATGATCAAAGCACGATACCAACCATCGCTCCGCTCATAGAAGGCCGTTGGGAGGCGCCCGAGGCCATACTCGGCGGGCGCCTGCGGATCGATGGAAGTGCCGTCGCCCTGACAAGGAACCAATCCCTATCCACAACGGACGCCAGCGGTCAGACGACGCTCCCGGGGATAGACAGCCGCCGCGCGACATTGCAAGCCGACTGGCGTAGCAACTTCGTGTTCTCCAACGGACTGCGGATTGAACCCTTCGTGAACGGCCGGGCCGATGTCTTCAATGTGGCCCACCTACAGAGCGGCCCCTCAAACGCCACCATCACCCGCGCCTTTGGGACTTTGGGGGCCGATGTCAGCTATCCCCTCATCAGACAGATTGGCGACGTCAGTTATATCCTGGAACCACTAGCGCAGATCGCAATCTCGCCCAACACCTCCCAGGATCCGAGAATACCTAACGAAGACAGCACCGTGTTTGAATTTGATGAAACCAATCTATTTCAGACGAACCGATCGCCAGGCTTCGACCTCTATGAGGGGGGCCAGAGCGTGACCTTGGGTGGCCGGGCAACCGCCCTTCTCGGTGACGGCCGCACCGCCAGCGTTTTGATCGGTCGCCGTCTCGCCGCCGAGAGCGACCCGTCGATCCCCGCCCGCACCGGCCTGGGAACGTCGTTGTCGGATTGGATATTCGCGGCCGACGCCACGCCAACCAAGGGTGTCCGCCTGTTCTCGCGCCTTAGACTTGATTCTGGCACCTTCGCGGTCAACCGCCTGGAGGCAGGCGCCGCATTCACAACCGCCCGCGCCGAGGGCTATGTTAGCTATCTCAGAGAGGTGGACGCACCAACGGGAGGGATGGTCAATAGTCTGGACATCCACGGCGAATTCTACCCCATTCGCCACTGGGGGCTGACCAGCTACCTGATTTTCGACGGAGGTGATTGGCGGCGGAGAGATTTAGGGGTCGTCTACAGGGACGACTGCATCAGGGTTGAGGTGCTTTATCGCCACGACGAGACGTTCAACGGCACACTCGGACCATCAACTTCAGTGGTGTTGCGCCTAACGCTCGCCACATTGGGCAATACACGGTAGAGCCCGACGCCGTAGGGCGAAATGTCCTCTCCAGGAGAGCTGCCCGCTCGTCACAGTCCGCAGGAGTAAGATGCGCCGTCTTTTGATATTTTCCGTTGCGACAGTCCTCATGGCGCTTCAACCGACCTTCCGGCCGGCCATGGCCCAGGATGTTCCCGCAACGCCCGCGCCTGCCCCGGCTCCAGCCGCGCCATCGGGCATTTCCGAAAGCGTCGTGGTCACGGTCAACGACGATCTGGTGTCGACCTATGACATCGTTCAACGGATGCGGCTTCTAATAGTCACCGCTGGCCTCCAGCCCAACGACCAGAACCTGCCCGACATTCAGCGGGAGGCGATTCGCTCGTTGGTCGACGAACGCCTCGAGATGCAGGAATTGCGGGCTCAGGGAAAAACCCAGAAATTCGACCTTGTCGCCTCCGATCAGGAGGTTGACGACGAAATCGCTTCTATCGCGCGTAGCAACAACACCAGCGGCGCACAGTTGCTGGCGCAACTCGCCGGCCAAGGTGTGGCTCCCCTGACATTTCGGGATCAATTGCGCGCCGAGATCAGCTGGCGCGGTTGGATCAGGGGCCGATATGGCCAAAGGCTGAAGATCGGCGATGACCAGATCAAGGCGTACCAAAAGCGCATGGAAGGCGAATCGGGCAAGCCACAGTACCAGATTGGCGAAGTGTTCATCGACGCCACCCGCGCTGGCGGTATGGCCGCCGCGCACCAGGGCGCGGAGCAGCTGATAGGCCAGCTTCAGAAGGGCGCGCCCTTCCCCGCCGTCGCCAGGCAGTTTTCCAACTCCCCATCGGCCGCGAACGGTGGCGATGTCGGCTGGGTGTCAACCGGCGAAATGGCGCCTGAAATTGATCGCGTCCTGGCGGACCTTCGTCCGGGACAACTATCAGCGCCCATCGAGGTGAAGGACGGCATATATATCATCTACCTCAAGGATCGGCGTGCGGGCGACACCTCCACGGTTGTGAAGCTTAAACAGGCCGCTATCGCGCTGCCCAAGACCGCGACGCCGGAAGACGTTTCAGCCGCCGAGGCGAAACTCATTTTGCTGCGCCCCAAGCTTCAGGGCTGCGACAATATGGAGGCGATGGCGGCGAAGTTCCCGGGCGTGGTTTCTGGTGACCTGGGCGAGGCCGACACCAAAGACTTGGCCCCGGCGTTCCGCGCCGTTGTCGACACCCTGCAGTCCGGGCAGGTGTCCGGTCCGGTGCGAACCGAGGCGGGCGTGCATCTGATCGCCGTATGCGACAAGCACAAGGGCGGCGCCAATCAGCTGACCGCCGATCAAATCGAAGATCGACTCTACGGGCAAGAGCTGGCGATGATCGCCAAGCGACAGCTGCGTGACCTGCGAAACTCGGCGACCATAGAATCAAGGTGACCGAACCACGGGATCCGGATGGGGCGTCGCCCCTCGCCCCATCTCCGGCCCCGCTGCGCGACATCCTGGCTTCGGCCGGTATCAGCGCGGACAAGCGTTTCGGTCAGCACTTTCTGCTTGATCTGAACATCTGCCGCAAGATTGTCCGGCTCGCCGGGATCGTCGAGGGACAGGCGGTGATCGAGGTCGGTCCCGGGCCTGGTGGCCTGACTCGCGCCCTGCTTGAGGCCGGTGCGCGCGTCGCCGTGGTGGAAAGGGATCCGCGGTTCATCGCCCTGCTCGAAAATCTCGCCTTGAGCGCCGGGGGGCGTCTGACCGTGATCGAAGGCGACGCGTTGGATATCGACGAGTTGGCTGTATTGCGCGGCCTTGGCACGGATTCCGGTGGCCACATTGTCTCCAATCTGCCGTACAATGTCGGCACGCCTCTATTGGTCAAATGGCTTACCGGTGATTTCCAACCCCTTTCGATGACGCTGATGTTCCAGAAGGAGGTGGCCCTGCGGATCGTCGCCTCGGCGGGCCAAGCGGAATATGGTCGCCTGGCTGTGCTGGCGCAGACCGTCTGCGAAGCGCGAAGCGTCATGGATCTTCCGGCAAGGGCCTTCACGCCCCCCCCAAAGGTCGCCTCCGCGGTGGTGCGCCTGATACCCCTCGAGCATCGCCCGCCTCGGGACCTTGTGGAGGCCCTGCAACACGTCGCGCGGGCGGCGTTCGGCCAAAGGCGCAAGATGCTCCGCTCGTCGGTCAGGTTTCTGGGCGGTGAACAGCTCTGCATAGCCGCCGGCATCGATCCGGACGCCCGGGCCGAGACCATATCGGTGGCCGGTTTCATGGCCCTTGCCGAAGCCTGGGTAGCGCCGCGGAACTAGATTTCCGCGAGAAGCGCGCTGACCATCGGTTCGATCCAGAGATTACGGGGCCGGCGCAGCCGTTCAGCCCGATAGATCGCTGTAAGCTCCGCGTAGGCCTGTTCCATGTCATCGTTGACGATGACGTAGTCGTACTCGTCCCAATGAGAGATTTCGCCCCTTGCCCGTCCCAGACGGCGCTCGATCACCGGTTCGGAGTCCTGCGCGCGGGTATGAAGGCGCTTTGCCAGATCGGCCATCGAGGGGGGCAGGATAAAGACTCGCACGGTATCGGTCGGCGCCGCCAGGGCGATAGCCTGGGCGCCCTGCCAGTCGATATCAAACAGAACGTCCCGCCCCTCGGCCAGATGACGAAAGACCGGCTCCTTTGGGCTTCCATAGCAGTGTTCATGCACATCGGCCCATTCAAGGAAAGCACCCTCGCTCACCATGGCCCGAAACCTCGACGCATCAACGAACCAGTACTCTTTGCCGTCCTGCTCGCCGGGACGGGGCCCGCGAGTCGTCGCTGAAACCGAAAGGCTTAGATCGGCCTGATCATCTATCAACCGGCGCGAGAGCGAGGTCTTCCCGGCCCCCGATGGGCTGGAAATCACCAGGAGCAACCCCCTGCGAGCGGCGGGGCTGTTACTCGACATTTTGCACCTGTTCCCGAAATTGATCGATCGTCGCCTTCAGCTCCAAACCAATGTTGGTCAGCGTGGACACCGCCGATTTCGAACACAGGGTGTTCGCCTCTCGCATGAATTCCTGGGTAAGGAAGTCCAGCCGGCGTCCGCTGGCCCCGTCGGCGGCAAGCAACGTTCTGGCGGCGGCGACATGGCCGACCAGCCGATCGATTTCCTCACGCACATCCACTTTCACGGCCATGACGGCGGCCTCCTGTACTATCCGATCCTGAGTGGCGGAGCCCCCCAGAAGTTCAACAAGCCGCCTCTCGAAACGCGCCTTGATGAGCGCCGGCTGCTGGCTGGCCCCCATCTCAGCCGCGGCGATCAGGCGCTCGATTGCATCCAGAAATCCGGCAAGCACACGGTCGATTGATCGTCCCTCCTCCGCGCGAGACTCTTTCAGGGCATCGAGCGCCTCGGCGGCGGAACCGACCATCGCCGACTCAAGCCGGCCGTGATCGGTGGAGCCCGCCTCATTGTTCGATATCTCGATCACGCCAGGCAGCGCCAGCAGGCCATCAATCGTTGGGGCGACCGCCCGACCGGCCGCGACGAAGCTTTCGCCGAAGGCCATGTAGCGCTCCAATATCTCAAGGTTCAGGCTCGAGCGTCGAGCCGGCGAAGAAGCCCGAGCCTGGATGATGACGTTGATCTGGCCGCGCTGGAAACGAGCCTGAGCGGCCTCGCGGATCAGTCGTTCGAGGGTCTCGAAGCCGTTCGGTCCCTTGAACCTGACCTCCAGATTGCGGCCGTTGACCGAACGAGCCTCGATCGCCCAGGTCCAATCCTCCAGGGAGCCCTCGCACCGGGCAAAGCCTGTCATGCTTGAGGTTGTCATGTCGACGGTCCGCCGTGCTGTTCGATGTTCCTCCAGCGCGCCACATTGCGCTTGTGGGCCTCGAACGTGCTTGCAAAGACATGGCCGCCGGATCCGTCGGCAACGAAGAATAGATCATCGGTCCGCGCCGGATTCAGGGCCGCCGTCAGCGCGGCTCTTCCCGGGTTGGCGATCGGCGTCGGCGGCAGGCCGGCGAAACGATAGGTATTGTAAGACGAGGGAGACGCCAGCTCGGACACGCGAAGGCCATGGCCGAGCGGAACCCCGCCAGACACGGCGTAGATCACCGTGGGATCACTTTCCAGGCGCATGCCCTTTTTCAGCCGGTTGATGAAGACGGCGGCGATGCGCGGACGTTCCTCCGGCTTTGCGGTCTCCTTTTCAACCACCGAGGCCAGGATAACCGCCTGCCCGCTGGTTTCGTAGGGCAAGCCCGGAATCCGCCGGGACCAGAGTTGCCTAAGCAAGTCGCGTCGCGCGGCCGCCATCCGCGAAATCACTCCCATGCGAGTGTCTCCGCGCCTCACCTCATAGGTCTCGGGCAACAGACTTCCTTCTGAAGGTAATTGAACCGGACCGGCCAGAAAGGCGGCGGCGCGGAGCACGTCCGCCACTTCGCGAGAGGTGTATCCCTCCGGAATAGTGATGAAGTGACGCAAGACGGCGCCGCGCTGGATGGTTGAAATAATCTGAGCCAGCGAGGCGCCAGAGGGAAATTCATATTCGCCAGCCTTGAGGTGGCGCGCGCCGCCGGTGATCACCGCCGTGGCCATGAAAGCAGCCCGCGAACGGATCAGATGGGCCCGGTCCAAGGCTCTGGCGATCCCCGGTAGGCCGGCACCGGGCGGAAGGACGACATCGGTCGCTTCGCCCTTCGGGGACGAAGGTCCGGGTTCCGCAAACGTCCATACGGCCAACGAGACCAGCGCGACGCCTATCAGGCATGCGGCAATGGCAATTCGCCCGACGGATAGCCCGCCGCCACGCGACCGAGGCCGCCTTGTCACGGCGCCTTCTTGAACACGACCGATGCGTTTGTGCCGCCAAAGCCAAAACTGTTCGAAAGGGCGACATCAATCTTCATACGCTTGGCGACGTTCGGGATCAGATCGATCGGCGAATCCACCGAGGGGTTGTCGAGATTGATGGTCGGGGGTGCAATCTGGTCACGCAACGCAAGAACCGAGAAGATCGCCTCCACGGCGCCGGCTGCGCCTAGCAAATGCCCGATCGCCGATTTCGTCGAAGACATGGCCACGCGGCCCGCCGCCTGGCCAAATAGCCGCTCCACCGCCCCCAGCTCAATCTCGTCCCCAAGCGGTGTCGAGGTGCCATGAGCGTTGATATAGTCGATATCCACTGGCTCCAGCCCGGCTTGGCGGATCGCGCCGCGCATAGCGCGAAAACCGCCATCACCGTTGTCGGCCGGCGCTGTAATGTGATGGGCGTCGCCCGCGAGGCCGTAGCCCACAACTTCGGCATATATCTTCGCGCCTCGCCTACGGGCGTGTTCGAGTTCCTCAAGGACCAATACCCCCGCCCCCTCGCCCATGACGAAGCCGTCGCGGTCGCGGTCGTAGGGACGGGACGCCCTTTCCGGGGTGTCGTTGAAATGGGTTGAGAGAGCCCGGCAGGCAATGAACCCAGCAATACCGATTGGGCAAACGGCAGCCTCCGCACCTCCCGCCAGCATCACATCGGCGTCCCCGTGCTGAATAAAGCGCATTGCGTCACCCACGGCATGAGCCCCGGTGGCGCAGGCCGTGACGACCGAGTGATTGGGACCCTTGAATCCATGTCTGATCGAGACCTGTCCCGAGGCCAGATTGATCAGCGCGGAAGTAATGAAGAATGGACTGACCCGACGGGGACCCTTCTCATGCATTTCGACAGCTGTTTCCGCGATGGTCGAAAGGCCGCCAATCCCAGAGCCGATATTCACACCGGTCCGCTCGCGTTCTTCATCGGTTGATGGCGCCCAACCAGAATCGCGAACGGCTTCATCAGCCGCCGCCACGGCGTAGAGGATGAAGTCATTCACCCTACGCTGGTCCTTCAGGCTCATCACCTGATCCGGCGCGAAGCTGTCGGGCACGTCGGCGCCACCACCGCCGCGGCCGTCCACCCGCGGAACTTCGCAGGCCACTTGGCAGGCATAACCCGTTGCGTCGAAGGTCGTGATTCGTCCGGCTCCGGACCGCCCCGCGAGGAGAGCCCTCCAGGTCGGCTCAACCCCCCACGCAAGGGGGGTGACCATACCCAGTCCGGTTACAACGACACGGCGCACGATCTAAACTCAGGCGCCCAGGCGCTCTCCAATAAACTTCACCGCGTCGCCGACAGTTTGAATATGTTCAGCGGCGTCGTCCGGGATTTCGATGTCGAACTCTTCCTCGAAGGCCATCACCAACTCAACGTTGTCGAGGCTGTCAGCGCCGAGATCGTCGATGAAACTCGCCTTCTCCGTGACCTTCTCGGGGTCGGCGTCCAGGTGTTCGATAACGATTTTACGAACGCGCTCAAGTGTGTCGGACATTCAGGTCCAGTCCCTCTAGTTTGGTTGCCGCCGTCGGCCGAGGGTTCCCCCGGCCGACGACGCATTTGATTGGTGTTCAAGGCCGCCGCTTCTGACCTCGAACGTCGCCATGTCGATCAGAAATTTTCGCCTAGCATGTTCCTTTGTGTCCGCCTAGCGGCGCGAACCCCCACGAGACGGCCGCCGGTCCCGCGCGAACAACCCGCCATTGTCAGACCATCGCCATCCCGCCATTCACGTGCAGGGTTTGACCGGTGACGTAGGCTGCCTCGTCGCTGGCCAAAAAAACGCAGGCTGCGGCGATGTCGTCCCCGGCGCCCAGCCGGCCCAGGGGAATTGTCGAGAGGATTCGTGCTTTCTGATCATTGTTCAAGCCGTCCGTCATCGGACTCTCTATGAAACCCGGAGCCACGCAATTGACCGTAATATTTCGGCTGGCGACTTCCTGAGCCAGAGCCTTAGAGAAACCAATCATCCCGGCCTTGGAAGCCGCGTAGTTGGCTTGGCCGGGATTGCCCGTGACACCAACGATGGATGTGATGCCGACAATACGACCCGATCGCCGCTTCATCATGCCTCTGAGCGCGGCGCGCGAAAGTCGAAAGTAGCTCTCAAGATTGATCTTCATGACCGAGGACCAGTCATCGTCCTTCATCCTCAGCAGAAGCCCGTCCCTGTTGATGCCGGCATTCGCGATGAGAATATCGAGAGGCGCGCCCGCGGCGGCTTCGGCCGCTGCCACCAAACCATCCACCGCCGCCGAATCATCAAACTGGCAGACAGCCACCGCCGCTCGCTCGCCAAGCCCGGCCGCCATTTCCTCCAGCGCCTCCGCCCGGGTGCCAGAAAGGACCACCCGCGCGCCCTGCCCATGGACGGCGCGCGCGATGGCGGCGCCTATGCCGCCCGTGGCCCCGGTGACCAATGCCGTCTTGCCGGTGAGATCGAACATCCCGGTTCCTTCCGTCAATCCTAAAAAATACTTCCCGCCGCGGCCTAGATCGACTTTGCGAAGGCTTCGAGCTCGGCCGGCAATCCCACCGCCGAAACCTCCGCGTCCGGGGCAATTCGTTTTGCGATGCCGCTCAACACCTTTCCCGAGCCGATCTCGGCGAAACGTGACGCCCCGCCATGCAACGCCAGCCATTCCATTGTTTCACGCCATCTCACCCGGCCCGTCACCTGCTCGACCAACAGGCCGCGAATGAGCTCCGGATCGAAAGTGGGCCGGGCCGTCACATTGGGCAGGATCGGCGCGCGCGGCGGACTAATGGCGACCTGCGCCAACGCGGTCGCCATTTCATCGGCGGCCGGTTGCATGAGTGGACAATGAAACGGCGCGGAAACATTGAGGAGGATGGCGCGAGCGCCCAGTTCCTTGGCCTTTGCGATAGCCAGATCGACCGCCGCCTGGGCGCCAGAAATAACCACGTTGCCGGCATTGTTGTCGTTGGCGACCACGCAGACTCCCAGAGACGACCCGGCCAAGGCCGCGGCCTCAGCGAGGGCGACATCGCTTTTGGGCCCGATAAGCGACGCCATCGCGCCATCACCCACGGGCACGGCCTTCTGCATCGCCTGCCCCCGCAACCGCAGAAGACGGGCGGTATCGGTCAGGCTGAGAGCGCCAGCCGCCGCGAGCGCCGAATACTCACCAAGGGAGTGGCCGGCGAGGAAAGCGGCCCGCTTTATGCCAATGCCGAACTCGGCGTTCAACGCCGCCACCACCGCAAGGCTGACCGCCATCAGGGCCGGCTGGGCGTTCTGAGTCAGGGTCAGGTCTTCGATCGGACCTTCGATCATTAGCCTGAAGAGCTTTTCTTCCAGGGCGTCATCGACTTCCTCGAAGACGGCGCGAGCGGCCGGGAACGCCGCCGCCAGTTCAGCGCCCATGCCCACGGCCTGGCTGCCTTGACCGGGAAAAAGAAACACAAGGCTCATTTGGCGCTTAGCCCTCCGAAGATTTGTTTCAACGGGCGCATTGGCACCTTTCCGTCTTCTGGACGAGGAGGGTTAGGTCAAAGATCGCCGCGCCACAAGCACGGGCGGGATCACGAAACTCTGGCGTCAAACCGGTGAAATAGCGCATAGAGCCACGCAGCCACATGATCTCGCCGAGGAACAAAACCATGAAGCGACTCGCCCTCATCGCCTGCTTCGCCACCATTATTGCCGGTCCGGCGCTCGCCGCGCTGAAGGTCGGCGCCACCGCGCCCGACTTTTCGGCCCAGGCCTCGCAAGCCGGCAAACAGTTTCCGTTCAAACTCTCCGACGCCCTCAAAAAGGGGCCGGTCGTGCTGTATTTCTTTCCCGCCGCTTTCACATCCGGCTGCACGATCGAGGCCCATGAATTCGCCGATGCGTCGGCCGACTATAAAAAGCTTGGCGCCACTCTGATCGGTGTGACCGCTGGCAATATCGATCGCCTTACCGAGTTTTCGGTTAGCGAATGCCGGTCCAAGTTCGCGGTGGCCGCTGATCCAGGAGCCAAGATCGCCGACAGCTATAAGTCGACCCTGGCGATCTACCCCGGCCATTCGGACCGCACCAGCTATGTGATCGCGCCCGACGGCAAGGTCGCCTTCGTCTACTCCGATCTGGGCGCCGAGAAACACGTCGCCAAGACGATGGAGGCCCTGAAGGCTTACCGGACGACTCATCCCCTCTAGAAAGACAGTCTTGCGTGGGCGTTCAATTGCGCGTATCAGCGCCGGCTTCTCGCAGGAGAGCGGTCTCTTAACGGAACGTCAAAGGATTGGGAGTCTCCCGGTCGCCGTCTTGAGATCCATCGTCGAGTGGCGCCTGTTCCGAGCGCCGCCCGCCGCCGCTCCCTCCATCGGACGAAGGAAACCATGCCTGCTTACGAGCACGTGCTGATCGCACGCCAGGATATCTCTCCGGCCCAGGCCGAGACCCTGAACGAAGAACTCAAAGCCCTGATCGAATCGCTTGGTGGCCACATCGCCAAGATCGAGTATTGGGGGCTTCGCAACCTCACCTATCGCATCAAGAAAAACCGCAAGGGACACTATTCTCTTCTGGCCATTGAGGCTCCGGCCGCGGCGGTGAAGGAGATGGAGCGTCAGATCTCGATCAATGAGGACGTGCTTCGCTTCATGACCGTGCGGGTCGAGGCGTTGGATCTCGAACTGTCCCCCGTGCTGGCCAGACGCGACCGCGAGCGCGAGCGCCGCTTCGACGACGTTCCGGCCTAGTCATTAGCCTGTAGAGATTTCAGCCATGACCGAAGAAACCACACTTCCCGAATCTGGCGGCGGCGGCGGCCGGCGCGCCTTTCTGCGTCGGCGCAAGGTCTGCCCGTTTTCCGGCGCCAACGCCCCGAAGATCGACTACAAGGACGTCAAGCTGCTTCAGCGCTACGTCTCTGAACGCGGCAAGATCGTGCCCTCCCGTATCACCGCTGTTTCGGCCAAGAAGCAGCGTGAACTGGCCAAGGCGATCAAGCGCGCGCGCTTCCTCGCCCTGCTTCCGCATGTTGTGAAATAGGGGCGGCGACGACCATGAAAGTCATTCTACTCGAGCGGGTCGAACGTCTCGGCGCCCTGGGTGAAATCGTCACCGTAAAGGACGGTTTCGCGCGTAATTTCCTGTTGCCGCGCTCCAAGGCCCTCCGCGCCACCCAGGCGAACATGAAAGTGTTCGAAAGCCAGCGGGTCGATATCGAAAGCCGCAACGCCAACGCCCGCGGCGCGGCGGCCAAGGCTGGCGAACGCCTGGACGGCACGTCCTACGTTATGATCCGCCAGGCAGGCGACAGCGGCCAGCTCTATGGCTCGGTCTCCGGGCGCGACATCGCCGATTCGGTCAACGCCGAGGGTGGCAAGATCGATCGGGCGATGGTCGTTCTCGACAAACCGATCAAGGCGCTGGGCGTCCATTCGATAAAGGTGCGCCTGCACGCCGAAGTCACCGCGACGGTGAATATCAACATCGCGCGCAGTGTCGACGAAGCCGAGCGCCAGGCGCGCGGCGAAAACGTGATCGCCTCACAGTTTGAGGAAGACCGCGCCTCCGACGCCCAGTCAGTCGCAGACATGCTGGAGGGCGGCGCCGGCAGCCACGAGTCCTTCGGCCGCGACGACTAGGAAAACCGTCCACAGGCCGACGGTTTTCTGTGAGTCCCGGCGCCGAGCGTCCCCGGCCAGTCTTTCGATCGGATAGGGTGCGGCATGGCTATTGTTCCCATGTTGGATCTGCGTCCGGGTCCGCCGACCATCGAATTCGCCCACGCGCCGGCCAATATCGAGGCCGAGCAGGCGCTGCTCGGTGTGCTGCTCTACGACAACGGCGCCTATGAGCGCCTGAGTGACTCGCTTCAGGCCGTCCACTTCTTCGAGCCATTTCACGGGCGTCTCTACAGCGCCATCCAGACTCACGTCCGGCGCGGGCATCTGGCCGAACCGATCCTGATCGCCGAGCAGTTCCAGAGGGATCCGGCCTTCGAGGAACTGGGCGGGGTGCGGTATCTTGCCGATATGGTCGATCGGGCGCCGCCCGCTGCCAACGCGCCCGACTATGCGCGGGTAATCTATGATCTGGCGCTGCGCCGAGACCTGATCCGCATCGGCGGCGAGATCGCGGCCAACGCCCAGGCGGGCGATCCGGAACTTTCCGGGCGCGAACAGATCGAAGCGGCCGAACAGCAACTCTACGCCCTCGCCGAAACCGGCGCCGTGTCAAACGGTTTCATGAGCTTTTCCGACTCCCTGGCCGGGGCGGTCCATATGGCGGCGGAGGCCTATAGCCGTGAAGGCGGCCTGTCGGGCCTATCGACGGGTCTGCGCGACATGGACAAGATGCTGGGCGGACTGCACCCGTCTGATCTGATCATCCTCGCGGCGCGGCCATCGATGGGTAAGACCTCGCTGGGCGCCAATATCGCCTTCAACGTCGCCCGCCGATATGCCTGGGAGCCGACCCTGGACGGCGGCCGCAAGACGGTGGACGGCGGCGTGGTGGCCTTTTTCTCGCTGGAAATGTCGGCCGAACAGCTGGCCATGCGTCTGTTGGCCGAGGTCACGCGCATTCCGTCCGATCTTATCCGCAAGGGAGAGATCAAGGCCAGCGAGTTTGGCGAGATTCGCGACGGAGCCGCCGAGATCGGCGAGGCGCCACTTTATATTGACGCAACCGGCGGCATATCGATCGGCAAGCTAGCGGCGCGCGCAAGGCGGCTGAAGCGTACTGTCGGCCTGGATCTGATCGTTGTCGACTATCTGCAGCTTGTCACCGGCGGAGAAGGCCGCGTCGAGAACCGGGTCCAGGAGGTCAGTCAGATCACCCAGGGCCTGAAGTCCCTGGCCAAGGAGCTGGCGGTGCCGATCCTGGCCCTGGCCCAGCTGTCGCGCCAGGTTGAGAACCGGGATGACAAGCGCCCGCAACTCTCCGACCTGCGCGAGTCCGGATCGATCGAGCAGGACGCCGACGTGGTGATGTTCATCTATCGGGAAGCCTACTACCTCGGTCGCGTCGAACCTAAGGACGCCACCATCGAGCATCAGGAATGGACTGAAAAGCTCGACCAGATTCGCAATGTCGCGGAAGTCATCATTGGCAAACAGCGCCATGGCCCGATCGGCACGATCAAGTTGCACTATGACGAGAACATCACCAAATTCAGCGATCTGGCGCGCGAAGGCCGTTTCGAACCGCGCTGACCCGCTTAGAACCTTTCCCGTGTAGCGCTAAGATCGGTTCTAACCTCGAATCGGAGAGCCATGGCCCGCGACGGCGCCCTATACGCCTGCCAATCCTGTGGCGCGGTCCACTCCAAGTGGTCCGGCCAGTGTTCGGCATGCGGCGGATGGAACAGTCTGGTCGAGGAATCCACAGCCCGGCCACCAGGCGCTCTCGCGCCGAGCAGGGCGACAAAGGCCCGCGGCCTGGCTTTTGAAGGGCTTGAGACCACGGCCCCCAGCCCTCGCCGGATATCCACCGGCATCGCCGAATTCGATCGGGTGTGCGGCGGCGGCGTGGTTCCAGGCTCGGCCATTCTGCTGGCCGGCGATCCCGGCGTCGGCAAATCCACCCTGCTGCTTCAGGTTTGCGCCGAGGCCGCTCGCCGCGGGGCGAAGTGCGCCTACATTTCCGGCGAGGAGGCGGTGGAACAGATTCGAAGCCGCGCGCACCGGCTTGGCTTGGCCGACGCCCCGGTAAGTTTGGCCGCCGAAACCGCGCTTCGCGACATCGTTGATGCGCTGAAGCGCGAGAAATTCGATCTGGTGATCATCGATTCGATCCAGACTCTGTGGAGCGACGCCCATGAGGCCGGTCCGGGTTCAGTAACGCAGGTCAGGGCCTGCGCGGGGGAACTGGTACGGCTAGCCAAGAAGCGCGGCGTCGCCGTCATACTGGTCGGCCACGTCACCAAGGACGGGCAGATCGCTGGCCCCCGGATGGTCGAACACATGGTCGATGCGGTTCTCGCCTTCGAAGGCGAGCGGGGCTATCCGTTCCGCATCCTGCGCGGCGCGAAAAATCGCTTTGGCGCCACCGACGAGATCGGCGTGTTTGAGATGAGCGACGCTGGACTGGGCGAGGTCAAGAATCCGTCCGCGCTGTTTCTGAACGAAGGCGGAGAGCGGGCCGCTGGAGCCGCTGTATTCGCCGGAATCGAAGGCTCGCGGCCGGTGCTGGTCGAATTTCAAGCTTTGGTGGCGCCCTCGGTCTACGGAACTCCCCGCCGCGCCGTAGTCGGATGGGACAGCGGGCGGTTAGCCATGGTCATGGCGGTTCTGGAGGCGCGCTGCGGTCTTGGATTCGCCACGCGTGACGTTTACTTGAACGTCGCTGGGGGGTTGAGGATCACTGAACCGGCGGCAGATCTGGCCGCGGCGGCGGCCTTGGCGTCATCCGCGCTCGACACAGCCCTGCCGCAAGACTGCGTGGTCTTCGGTGAGATCAGCCTATCGGGAGATATCCGGCCGGTGAGCAGAATGGAATCCCGCCTGAAAGAATCGGCGAAACTAGGGTTCACGCGGGCCTTGGCTCCAGGAACCGCCGATGGGGGTCCGCTTGTCTCCGTCACCGGAGTGGCCCGTCTGGCCGAGGCTGTGGCCAGGATCGGAGACCAGGCGTGGGCGTGACGTCGGTTGTGGCCGCTCCATGACCATTTTCGACTACGCCGCCGTGGTCGTGCTGTTGGTTTCGGGGTTGGCCGGCATGGTGCGTGGCGCGACGCGCGAAATCTCCACCGTCATCGCTCTGGTGGCGGCCGCGACGCTGGCGGCGTCGACGCTACGCTTCACCGGCCCGCTGGCCGGCCGCCTGATCCACACCGAATGGATCGCCAAAACGGCCGCCGTCCTCTGCGTCTTCGTTTTGACCTACATCGTTCTTCGTCTGATTGGCGGCGCGCTGACCCGGGGTGTCCAGCAGACCGGCCTATCCGGCCTAGATCGGCTTCTGGGCCTGGGGATCGGCGCAGTCCGGGCGCTGGTGGTTCTGGGGGCCTTCGTGCTTCTGATCAGGGCTGTAACCCCGCCCGAACGGATGCCGGCCTGGGTATCGGAGGCTAAACTGTATCCCCTGGCCTCCGCGTCGGGCGACGCACTGAAGGCGTTCGCGCCACGTGGCGTGAAGGTAGCTCAGGATATGGCCCCGGAGTTCGCCGGCGCGTCAGAGTCCGACCCGGTCGCCGCCGGCAGCAGCCAACCCCCTCGCCATCACCGCGCGACGGGCGATCACCGGCCATCGTCGGACGATAAAGTGGAGGAAACGCCTTGACCCTGGCCAATCGGCGAGCCCCGTCTTTCCAGTCCTCGCGAGACCCCGATGATGACAGTCCCAGGCTGGAATGCGGTGTGTTTGGCGTCTTCGACATCCCCGAGGCGTCAAGCTTGGTGGCGCTGGGACTTCACGCCTTGCAGCACCGTGGTCAGGAGGCCTGTGGAATCGCCGCTTTCGACGGCCAGGGCTTTCATACCGAACGGCATATGGGTCACGTCGGCGACGCTTTCTCCGGGGGCGACCTCAACCAGCGACTCCCTGGAACCTCGGCGATAGGCCACACGCGCTATTCGACGTCCGGCGGCAGCTTCCTGCGCAACGGCCAGCCGATGTTCGCCGATCTCGAAGCCGGTGGCGTAGCCATCGCCCACAATGGCAACCTGACCAATTTCCTGGTTCTGCGCGACCGGCTGGTTTCCGACGGCGCCATCTTCCAATCGACCTCGGATTCGGAAGTCATCCTCCACCTCATCGCGCGGTCACGTAAGCGCAAGGTCGTCGACCGGTTCATCGAGGCTCTCTCCCAGGTCGAAGGCGGCTACGCGCTAGTGGCCCTGACCAACAAGAAGCTGATCGGCGTGCGGGATCCGCTGGGAATCCGGCCACTCGTGCTGGGCGAATTGAACGGCAAGGGGGTTTTCGCCTCGGAAACACGGGCGCTGGACATGATCGGGGCTCGTTTTGTCCGGGATGTCGAGCATGGTGAAATGGTCGTGGTGTCCGACGACGGCATGGAATCCATACGCCCCTTCCCCGCCGAAAAAGCCCGCCCCTGCGTGTTCGAATACGTCTATTTCGCTATGCCGGACAGCGTGGTCAACGGCCGTTCGGTCTATGGCGTGCGCAAGCGCCTAGGCCAGCGCCTGGCCCAGGAGAGCCATCTGCCCGTGGACGTCGTCGTGCCGGTGCCGGATTCCGGCGTGCCGGCGGCGCTGGGCTACGCTCAGGAGAGCGGCGTGCCGTTCGAGATGGGGATCATTCGCAATCACTTTGTCGGCCGGACCTTCATCCAGCCGTCGCAGGGCGCCCGTGAGATGGGCGTCCGCATGAAGCTCAGCCCGAACCGGGCGGTTCTGGCGGGCAAGCGGGTGATGCTGATCGACGATTCCATCGTCCGGGGCACAAATTCGGTTCGCGTCGTCCGGATGGTGCGCGAGGCCGGCGCGACCGAGGTGCATCTTCGGTCGGCCTCTCCACAGATCAAATGGCCGGACTACTACGGCATCGACATGCCCGACCGCGACGACCTGCTGGCGGCCAATCGCACGCTTGAAGAAATGGCCAAGCTGCTTGAAGTCGACAGTTTGGGCTTTCTGACCGTCGACGGACTTTATTGGGCGATGGGAGCCGGACCCCGGAATCCCGATTGCCCGCAATTCACCGACCACTATTTCACCGGGGAATACCCGACCCGCCTCCTTGACCGCGAAATCGCCTCGGGCGGAAGCAACCACCTGGACCGACAGCTGTCCTTCCTGGTCGACGCGTGACGGTTCCAACCTGGCTGCGCCGCCTCTCACCCGACCCCTATGTCGTGGCCATTCTGCTGATGGTGGCCCTGGCCAGCGTGGTTCCGGTTCGGGGAACTGCGGCGGCCGACCTCGGCGTGGTGACAAAGCTCGCCATCGGGCTGCTATTCTTCCTGCATGGCGCGAAACTGTCGCGCGAGGCGGTGATCGGCGGCATGACCCACTGGCGGCTGCATCTGCTGGTGATCGGCTCCACATTTATTCTGTTCCCGCTCCTGGGCCTGGCGGCGCGGCGGCTGCCCGGCGTCGTGCTGTCGGACTCGCTGTCGGCGGGGGTCCTGTTCCTCTGCTGCCTGCCTTCGACGGTTCAGTCGTCCATCGCCTTCACCTCGGTGGCTCGGGGTAATGTGGCGGCCTCGATCTGCGCGGCCTCAGCCTCCAACCTGCTCGGTATCGTCGTCACACCCCTGCTTGGCGGCCTGCTGCTCGGCACCCATGGCGGAGGTAATCCGCTGGATGCCACCGGCGCCGTCGCAGTTCAGCTGTTCCTACCTTTCGCGGCCGGCCAGATCGCCCGGCCCTGGATCCGTGGCTGGATGGGCCGCCATGGCAAGCTGGTGGGCTATGTCGATCGTGGGTCGATCCTGTTGGTGGTCTATGAAGCCTTCAGCGCGGCGGTGACCGGCGGCTTGTGGACCAAGGTCTCGGGCGTCCAGGTGTTGGCTCTGGCCGGGGTCTGCGCGGTCCTGCTCGCAATCGTTCTGGCGGCGACCCTGTTCGCCTCGCGCGCCCTGGGGTTCTCCAAAGCCGATGAGATCGCCATCGTGTTCTGTGGGTCGAAAAAAAGCCTGGCCTCCGGAGTTCCCATGGCCAGCATCCTGTTCCCAGCCCCGATGGTGGGCGTTCTGGTTCTGCCGCTGATGATCTTCCACCAATTGCAACTGATGGCCTGTGCCCTGATCGCCCAGCAGTGGGCCGCGCGCCCAATCGAGGAGGTCTGACGCCATGAGCGACCAACGGCCGCTGACCGACCGCGTGGCGCTGGTTACCGGAGCGACGCGCGGGATCGGACGGGCGCTGGCCCTCGCCCTGAGCGGCGCCGGCGCCCACGTGATCGCGGTCGGTCGGACCCAGGGGGCGTTGGAGGATCTTGACGACGAAGCCAAGGCCCTGGGCGGCGCGCCGGTCACCCTGGTTCCGCTGGATCTGACCCACGGCGACGGCGTCGATCAACTCGCCCAGGTGATCTTGAGCCGGTTCGGCCGCCTGGACATTCTGGTTCACGCCGCTGGCGTTCTGCTGGGCCTGCGGCCCGTGCTGCACATTCCGCCGCCGGTGTGGAACAGGATCGTCGCCACCAACATCACCGCCACCTACCGGCTGATCCGCGCCATGGAGCCGCCGCTGCGCGCCTCCGACGCCGGGCGGGCGATCTTCCTCACCGCCGAACAGGCGGCGCGGCCAACGGCCTTCTGGGGCGCCTTCGCCGTCAGCAAGGCGGCCCTGGAAGCCCTGGTGCGGGCTTGGGCCGACGAGGTCGACAACACCCCGATCCGGGCTTTTCTGCTGGACCCCGGTCCAATGCGTACCAAGCTGCGGACCGAGGCGTTTCCCGGTGAAGAGCCGGACTCACTCACCAGCCCTAGCGCCCTCGGGCCGATGGTTGTCGAACTGGCCCGGGCGGCGGATCCTGGCCCGCCGACCGCCGTTCACAGCTTTATTTCGTGGGCGTCCGCGCATTGCGCCGCCGGGCCTGAAACGCCTTGATCGGATTAGTGATGACCTCGTCGTAGGGGTTCTTGCCGGTTTTGACGGTGATGCGGATCGGTGTGCCGGGCAGATCGAAGCTCTGGCGGATCGAATTGATCAGATAGCGCCGATAGCTTTCGGGCAGCTTGTCGGCGTGGCTGGCGAACAGCACGAAGGTCGGCGGGCGGGCTTTGGTCTGGGCCATATATTTGGGTTTGACCCGCCGGCCATGCACGGCCGGTGGCGGGTGACGTTCCACGGCGATCTTCAGCCAGTCGTTCAGATCCCGTGTCTTGAGCTTGGTCGACCAGTCGGCGTGGGCCTTGATCACCGCCGGCATCAGGCGGTCGAGCCCTCGCCCGGTCTCCGCCGAAAGCGCCACCACCGATGCGCCGCGCAGTTGCGGCAGCGCTTCCTCGGCCCGCTCGATGAAGTCCCGCAGCTTGGCCCCCGGGTCCTCGACCAGATCCCACTTTGCCAGCACGAAGATCAGCGCCCTGCCCTCCCGCTCGACCAGGTCGGCGATGGTCAGGTCCTGGGTCTCGAACGGATGGGTGGCGTCCATCACCAGGATCACCACCTCCGCGAACGTCAGGGAGCGCAGAGTATCCTGGGTGGAGAGCTTTTCCAGCGCCTCGTCGATTCGCGCCTTGCGGCGAAGACCGGCGGTATCGACCAGGCGAATGCGGCGCCCGTCCCATTCCCAGTCGACCGATACGGCGTCCCGGGTGATGCCAGCCTCGGGCCCGGTCAGCAGGCGTTGTTCGCCGATCAGGCGATTGACCAGCGTCGATTTGCCGGCGTTCGGGCGCCCGATCACGGCGATCCGGATCGGCTTTTCACCCTGGTCCGCGCCGCCTTCGTCATCTTCCTTTTCGAGGTCGGCCTCGGACGGCTCGGTGGCCAGCACGGCGGCGTAGAGATCGCCCATGCCTTCCCCATGTTCGGCCGAAATCGAAACCGGCTCGCCGAAGCCGAGATTGAACGCCTCTAGCGCGCCCGCGTCCCCGGCCCGTCCCTCGGTTTTGTTGGCGACGATGATCACCGGCTTGCCGCTTCGGCGAAGCACGCCGGCGAACAGCTCATCGAGAGGCGTGACGCCGTCACGCGCGTCGATGACGAACAGGATCAGCTCGGCCTGCGCCACCGCCAGCTCGGTCTGGTGGCGCATGCGCGCTTCGAGGCTTTCATCGGTGACGTCCTCGAAGCCGGCGGTGTCGATCAGCTCCAGGTCGATGTCGCCCAGCCGACCCGTGCCGAAGCGGCGGTCACGCGTGACGCCTGGACGGTCGTCGACGATGGCCAGCTTCTTACCCGCCAGCCGATTGAACAGGGTCGACTTTCCGACGTTCGGACGGCCGACTATGGCGAGCTTCAGCCGATCCATGGGCTTGGCCAATATCTACCGGATGGCGACCAGTTGGCCGCCTTCGGTAACAGCATAGATCATGCCGCCGACCGCGATTGGTCCGAGCAGGGCCTCGGAGCCCAGGTGAAGGGTCGCCATTGTCGCCCCGGTCTTGGGGTTCAGCGCCATGGCGACCCCATGGGTCGAAAGCGTGATCAGACGATTACCCGCCAGCAGCGGGCTCGACCAATAGGCCCGCTTCTTCTTTTTTAGACCCTCGTTAAGGTCCCTGATCCAATAGAGCTGACCACTGTCGCGCGAGACACAGAGCACCTGGCCAGTCTGATCGACCACATAGACGACGTCCCCGGCCGCCCAGGGAGTGGTGGTGGCCGACACCGGCAACGTCCACCGCACCGAGCCGGTACGCAGATCGACGGCCGCGAAATAGTCGGCGTGACTGACGGCGAAAACATCGGTCTTGTAGATTACCGGCCGTCCGGCGATGTCGCGGATCTCGGAAAGCGCGTTGGTTCGGCTGGCGCGCGACAGACTGGCGTTCCACAGTTCGATGCCGTTCGCGGCGCGCAACGCGACCAGTTCACCCGACGCGAACGACGTGACCACCGTATCGTTGGCGACCGCCGGGCTGGACGCGGCGAGAATCCGGGCCGGTTCGGTTAGGGCCTGATAGGTCCACAGCTGAAGCCCGCTGGCAGCGTCGAACGCCAGCATCTCGTCGTTGACATCGACCACGAACACCCGGCCATCCGCGACCGTCGGCGCCGAGTGCAGGGGCGCCTCGGTCCGGGTCCGCCACCCGATGGCCCCGCTCTTGGCGTCCAGCTGCACAACTTCCTTGAAGCCTGACGAGGCGTAGATCTTGCCGTCCGCATAGGAGACGCCGCCGCCAAAGGCCTCGTGGTCCCGCTTCGACTTGGGCATGATGTTTTGGCGCCAAAGCTGCGCGCCGGTGCGTGCGTCGTGGGCGGAAACCGTCGAACCGCCGTCCATGACGAACAGGGTACCGCCGACGGCGATCGGCGGCGCGGTGATGTGGTGACTGCGCGATGACGCCAGGCCGATGGATCGTTTCCAGGCCACCTGGAACGCAGGCGCCGCTTCAACATTTTCGATCGATTGTTCCAGGGTCCCCCCGGCCACCGGCCAATCCGCCTGAGGCGCGGGCGCCGGCAGGAAGAAATCCTGCCCCTTCAAGGCGTCGGCGACCTTGAGCTGATCATTTAGCGCGATCACCGGGATCCGGTTGGTTCTCGCCGCGGCGGAGGCCTTGCCCTTTTCCTTGTCGCGGCCATGAAACGGATTGAGGCTACCGACTTTGGATACGGTGGAGCATGCGCTCAGCGTCAGGAGCGCCATTACGGCGACCGCGCCGAGCTTGCTTCTGTTGATCATTGAGGGTTCCCGGCAGGGGTTTGGGCGGAGTCATCGGACGCCGGCGCGCCCTGATCGCCGCCGAACGGCGACCCTCCGACAGTTGGGCCAGCCGGCGGCGGCAATGTGGCGGCCGCCTTGACGACCTGCGACACAAGGCCGGCCTGGCCGCTGTCGATCAGGGCGATGGCGCCCTGAGCCCGCGCACGCATGCTCTGGCTGACGCCTAGAGTCAGCCCCAGGGCGTTGAAATCCCCACGGGCCTCCTGAAGCTTGCCCGCCTGCAGTTTCGCCAGAGCCAGCATCTCTTTGGCCTGAAGGCTGAAGGGGTGTTTTTCCCCGATCAGCGCCTTCAGCCGTGTTTCGATCTGAGCATATGGCGCGGTATCCATGATCGCCTGGCTGGCGCGCAGCGCCGCCAAGTCGCGCAGCACGTCATTTGGCGCGGCCTTGGCCGCCGCGTCATAGAAACCTTCGGCTTCGGCGGTCTGATCCGCAGCCAGGCGAATATTGCCCTGCTGCATCAACGCCAGGGTGCGATAGCCTGCCGGTCCTGCCTTGGCCACGCCAGCGAAGGCGTTGAACGCCCCAGTCTGTTCACCGCCGGAGAGGGTCACGACACCTTTGTCATAAGCCAGGGAGGCCGCCCCGATATTGCGATCCTGCCAGGCGTTATAGCCCCACACCCCGAGCCATCCCACGATGGTGGCCACGACCGCGGCGATGAACCAAGGCAGGTATCGTCGCGCCAGCTTGCCGTATCGCTCGGCGCGAAGCTGTTCTTCGACCTCTTCGACGAAATCGACCAATGGCGGAGACTCCAGAAAATCCGAGCGCGGGCTTAAGCAGGCGATACCTACCGGTTGACGGGCTTGGCCGCAACGCGGGCGGGGTCATCGCCAATCAGCTGATGCGCCGCAGGAAGCGATCCAGTCGCAGATTGAGCCAGGTCCAAGGCTTGTAGATTGAAGCCCCCTTGTTCCACGACAACAGCACGATTTCCGCGCGGCCCACCAGATTCTCCTCTGGAACGAATCCGACTCCAGCTTCCTGCGGCAGAAAGGAATCCAGCCGGCTATCCCAGCCGCAACCACCAAGCTTTGGATCCTCTGGCGACAGGCCAGGATCAAAACGGCTGTCCAGGGAATTTTCACGATTGTCGCCCATCATGAAATAGCAGTGTGGCGGCACGACATAGACACCGGTGTTGTCGGCCGACTCCGTCCCTTCACCGTGTACCTGCGTCACGTAGGTTCGCCCTTCCGGATTAGTCTCGCGGACCCAGGCGCCCTGTTCGGGATAGTCATGATCGCTGAGCTGGACGGGCTGTTTCGCGGCCACGGCCAGGGCCTTGTCATTGATGAATAACCGCCCGGCGCGAACCTGGATGCGGTCGCCGGGCAGACCGACCAAACGCTTGATATAGTCAATATGGCCGCTACTCGGCAGCTTGAACACGATTACGTCGCCGCGCTTGGGCGGATTGAAAAGCACCCTTCCCTTGAAAACCGGCGGGCTGAACAGGATCGAATGGTGGCTGTAACCATAGGCCCACTTCGACACCACGATGTAGTCGCCTTCGTAAAGATTGGGTTCTTCGGACGCGGATGGAATGGTGTAGGGCTGAAACGCCAGCGTCTTGATCACCAGGGCGATCAGCAGGGCCGATACGACGGTCTGGACGGTTTCCAGGATTTCGTTCGACTTGGGTTTGGCTGACGCGCGGCGCCGGCTCGGTTTGTTGCTGTTGGTCATCTCTGGCCTTTTGGGCGTTCGCCGTCAGGTTGGCGAACGCAATTAAACCGTCTGATAGAACGCCCGCCCGTCCTCCGCACGTTAAACCGTCTTCATGGCCGAACGATGCACGGCGGCCTGTCCTCGGGTTTGAAAAATATCGCCGAGGTTCAGGACGATCAGCCCATATTGAATGATCAGAAGCAGGCCGGGTCGAATGATCTGCCCCACGGATACCCCATAGTGCGTCAGCACTTCGCGTCCGCCCAGATAGCTGAACGCCCGCTCCTGGCCCACGGGCAGGAACACATGATCCAGCGGGACACACAGTAGATAGGTGGCGATCAACAGGGTTATCCGCGTCGCGCCTCGCCATGGCTCGAAAAATAGCAGGAAAAACAGGAAGATCTGTGCGTAGCCGGCCGAACCGGTGGTGAAGGCGGTGATGGAGACTCCCGCCACCAGCGCGCCCAGACGGCGCACATCAACGCCGTGGGGCCGAAACGCGGCAGCCACCAGGCAAGCGAGGCTGGCCACCTGCGCCACGCGCAAAGCGATTGTCAGAACCAGGCTCCAAAACCCGGCAACCGGCGCCGAAGCCAGGTGCAACTCAGGAGGAAGGGCCTGGAGAAGGCGGATCAGAGGCCAGTAGGCGGTCGCGTAGTACAGATCCGAGAAACCGTCCCTGCTCGCCGCGACGGCGTATTTCGAATCGTTGGCGATGATCTCAAGCGGGCCGCCCGACCCATAGATCGCCAGGGTCACGAGATAGACGGCCACACTGAGCAAACCAACGCCGGCAACCCAGGGCCATCGCCGTTTGATCACCAGCGGCATGGCCACAAGGCCGATATACGGCTTGAAATTCATCGACAGGGCCAGCGCGAGCCAACGCATCCACCGATGCCGCAGGAGATCGCCATAGCCCAGCGCGAAGAACGTGAAGCAGACCATGATCAGGTTTCCCCGCTCGAGCGCGTAGAGCATCGGCAGGCCGAGGCCCATGGCGATGGTCCTGGGCAGGGCCGTCCGGACATTGGCGATTCGATAGGTGGCGAACACCAGGATCAGATTGACGCAAAAAATCGCCAGCAGGAAAAGACGCGCAAGCCAGTCGCAATCTCTGGCGCCCAGGTCACCGAGGGCATAGCAGCTCTTCAGAGTTATGATACGAAGAACCACAAACGAGAGCGGTGGATATAGGGAATGCTGTTGGCTGTAGGCTGAGGAGTTGTTGGCCCAGACCGCGGGTGTATAAAAATCCATAAAAGACTTAGAAACATGATAGTAGAATGGCTCCGGTAGGAAGCCTTGTTGCCAGAACCTACAGGCGACGATGACCACGCCGAGTAGGACTAGGCCCGTCAAGCTGATCTCCGGCGTCACGCGGGACCGCGCCTGGGGCGCGCCGCGTCGCGATCCTTTCGTTTTGGCCATCATGCTCCTGATCACCGCTCCGTGGCGACCGGCGGCTCTACAGGGTCGTCTAAATCAGTTCCACAAGAAAATGACGGTGAGGAGGGCCTCCGTCGGGTCGAACCCGTTAGGCTAGCGGCGTCATCCAATGGTCGACCAACAGTAGGTTGGCATATTATTGCGTTCTTGTAATGTTGGATGTCATAAAAAACTCGATTTACATCAGCCTGTTCCGGGCGGTGAGGGTCAGGTGACCAAAGGCTGATTGACCACCGCCAGAAATGCACTCGAAAGTCGCTATCGACAAAAAGATTTGATGGAACCGGAAGCCTGCGCCGTCATTAGCAAAGGGGTGTGCGAAAAATCACAGACGGGATGGATAGAATGGTGTCGTCGCTAAGGGTAGGGCCTTGGGGACGGTGCCTTGACCTATGTGGCAACCCTTGAGTAGCGGATTGGCTAGATCGTATGACGCACACGATTTTCGAAAATCTCTTCGTCCTGGAAATGGCCAACAATCACTGGGGCCGCCTTGAACGCGGCCTTGGAATTGTCCAGGATTTTGGCGAGGTCGTCGGGCGTAA
>JANYFU010000469.1 GCA_025359665.1 Caulobacteraceae bacterium | reverse complement strand
GCTGTCGATCACGACGCGAACCCCTTCCAGAGTCAGACTGGTCTGAGCGATCGACGTCGCCAGCACGACTTTCCGGCGCCCCGTCGCCGATGGCGCGATGGCCCGGTCCTGATCGGCCACGTCCATCGCGCCGTAGAGGGGGGCGATGTCGATACTCTCGTCGTTCAGGTCCTCGGCCAGCCTCCGGGCGACGCGGTGGATCTCGCCCTGGCCGGGCAGGAAGACCAGAATGCCGCCGGTCTCGCGCTCCAGGGCCTGTCTGACCGCCCGCGCCATCTGTTCCTCGATCGGCGCGCGAGAATCCTTGCCCAGGTAACGGGTCGCCACCGGGTGCATGCGGCCCAGGCTCTCGATGACCGGCGCGTCGCCGAGCAGGGCCGCCACGCGGGCGCCGTCGAGGGTGGCGGACATCACCAGCAGGCGCAGGTCTTCCCGCAGCACGCTCTGACTGTCGAAGGCGAAGGCGAGGCCAAGGTCGGCGTCGAGGCTGCGTTCGTGGAATTCGTCGAACAGCACCCCGGCCACGCCCTCCAGCCCCGGGTCGTCGAGGATCATGCGGGTGAACACACCCTCGGTGACCACCTCGATACGGGTTCGGGCCGATACGCGGGTGTCGAGGCGCACGCGGTAGCCGACCGTCTGGCCCACCGCTTCGCCCAGGGTGGCGGCCATGCGGGCGGCGGCGGCGCGGGCGGCCAAGCGGCGAGGTTCGAGCACGATCAGCTTGCCCGCCGCCACCCAGGGTTCATCGAGCAGGGCCAGCGGGACACCGGTGGTCTTGCCGGCGCCCGGCGGCGCGACGAGAACGGCGCGATTTCCGGCGCTCAATGCCGCGGTCAATCGCGGCAGCGCATCCTGGATCGGGAGCGATTCGGTCGCCCTAGTCGTCGTGGGGATATTCCAACGGCGAAGCCTCGTGGCCGGTAACCACCTCCCCCTTGCCGAGCTTCGAGTTCCAGATGCCATAGACGAAATACAGCAGGAACCCGACGCCGACATAGGCCAGGAAGAACGGTCCGGTCTGCGGCTTGTTGAGGATCGACTTGAGCAGGAACAGGCACATCACCGCGCCCAGGATCGGCACCACTGGATACAGCGGCACGCGGAATGGACGGACCAGATTGGGACTGCTGAAGCGCAGATAGATCACCGTGATACAGACCAGGGCGAAGGCCGCGAGCGAGCCGACGTTCGACAGATCTGCCAGGTCGTCCAGGCTGCGGAAGCCAGCGGCCGAACAGGCGATGATCCCGACGACGATGGTGTTGATCCACGGCGTCTTGAACTTCTTGTGCACCACCGCCATCACCGAGGGGATCAGGCCATCGCGGGCCATGGTGTAGAAGATGCGGGTCTGGCCATAGAGCAGCACCAGCATGACGCTGGTCAGGCCGGCGATGGCTCCGACCTTCACCAGAAAGGCGAACCAGGGCATGCCCATGCGGTTGACCGCCAGGGCGATCGGAGCCGGGGTGTCGAGCTGGGCGTAGGGCACGATGCCGACCAGCACCGCCGAGGTGGCGATATAGAGCACCGTACACACCACCAGGGCGCCGATGATGCCCAGCGGCATGTCCTTGGAAGGGTTCTTTGCCTCGGCGCCGGCGGTGGAGACCGCCTCGAAGCCGAGGTAGGCGAAGAAGATCCGGGCCGCGCCGGTGATCACGCCGCCAACCCCGTATTTCGAATGCTGGGTGCCCATGAACACATCGCCCAGGGCGCGAATGATCTCGTGAGGCAGGTCGGTCGGCGTGCCCGGGGGCGGCGCGGGGATTTCGGCGGGCACCAGCGGATGCCAGTTGGCCGGGTCGACGAACCGCGAGCCGATGGCGATGAAGGCCACCACCACGGTCAGCTTGATGGCCACGATGACATTGTTGACCGTCGCCGATTCGGACACCCCGACGATCAGCAGGCAGGTAACGGCCGCGATGATCAAAACCGCCGGCAGGTTCATCATGCCCATGCCGATGACATGGCCGGCCGCGTCCTTGACTTCGACGCCGGGCGCCGCCGTCAGGGCGGGGGGAATGTTGATGCCGAAGTCCTGCAGCAAACTGACGAAATAGCCCGACCAGCCCACCGCGACGGTGGACGCCGACAAGCCGTATTCGAGCACCAGCAAGATGCCCATCACCCAGGCCGCCAGCTCGCCCATCGAGGCGTAGGAGTAGGAATAGGCCGATCCCGACACCGGCAGGGCCGAGGCAAGCTCGGCGTAGCAGAGCGCCACGAACGCGCACAGCGTGCCGGTAATCACGAACGAGACGGTGATCGCCGGGCCGGAATATTGCGCGGCGGCCAGGCCGGTCAGGACAAAGATGCCGGTGCCGATGATGCAGCCGATACCCAGCAGCACCAGATTCATCGCGCCCAGGGTTCGCTTCAGTTCGCCATGCTCAAGGTCGGACTGGATCTGTAAGACCGACTTTCGCTGGAACATTCGCCCCAGACCCAGACCGACACGTGTAGCACCCGCCATTCGGCTATCCCTGCACCCAGCCGTCCGGCCCATTCACCGGATCGACGGAGGCTAGCGGCTCCCGCCGCGTCCCGCAATGCGCCCCGGCTCGCGGGTTTGCGAAACTGCCGATCGCTTCTATTCTGGGCGCGACCAGCCTTTGCACCGCGACTCTCCGCTTTCCACTCGGGAACTTCATGCGCTCAGCCTCCCTCGCCCCCTACCCCGCCCTGCGCATGCGCCGTTTGCGCCAGGCCGACTGGTCGCGCCGACTGGTGCGTGAAAACGTGCTGACGCCCAATGACCTGATCTGGTCGATGGTGGTGCATGAGGGCGAGGGCCGCGTACCGGTGGCGGCCATGCCGGGGGTCGACCGGCTGTCGGTCCAGGAGGCGGCCAAGGCGGCGGTGGAGGCCAGGGCCCTGGGCATTCCGGCCATCGCCATCTTCCCCCAGATCGACGGCTCGCGGAAGGATGCGGTGGGCGGTATGGCGTCCGACCCGGATGGCGTGATCGCCCGGGCGGTGAAGGCGATGAAAGACGCCGCGCCGGAAGTCGGGATCATGTGCGACGTGGCGCTCGACCCGTTCACCGACCACGGCCACGACGGGGTGATCGAGAACGGCAAGATCCTCAACGAGGTGACCATCGAGCGGCTGGTCGAACAGGGGCTGATGCAGGCCCAGGCCGGTTGCGACATCCTGGCGCCGTCCGACATGATGGACGGCCGCGTCGGCGCCCTGCGCTCGGCGCTGGAGGCCGCGGGCCTGTGCGACACCATGATCATGTCCTACGCGGCCAAATACGCCTCGGC
>JANYFU010000448.1 GCA_025359665.1 Caulobacteraceae bacterium | reverse complement strand
GGATCTGCTTCCACAATTACGGTCAGTGACCCGGGACAGGGCGATTTTCTATCTCGATGTCGATGACGACGAACGCCTGGTGCGGGTTTTGGCGGTGTTCTTCGGCGGCCAGGACCACGGCCGCGCCATGCTCAAGCGGTTGTTGCACCGCTAGGCTAAGAGTCAGGGAACTGGCCATCTAACCCGCCAGGGCCTTCAGTATCTTCAGCATGACGCCGATGTCGGGCATCGGCGCCACCGCTTCGATCTGGGCGGGCATTCGGCCCTGGATCAACGGATTGGTCAGGGCCCCGACGGTTCCGAGGGGACCGCGAAAACCATGGTCCCGCCAGCCGATCTCCTGCAGCGCCTTGGACGTCAGGGCGGGAATCAGCGGCACAGCCGGCGCGGAGAGGGCGATCAGGGGATGGGCCGAATAGGCCGTCGGCCGGGGATAGAGGGTCACCGGCTTGGCGCCGCCCGGCGCCGCCTCGACGCGCTTCCAGCGCTCCGGATCGGCCAGGATCCACTCGACCAGCTGGTTTTCGTAGCCGACCACCAGCGGCTGGGCGCCAGGGCCGCCGGCGATGAAATCGTCGAACACCGCGCCGGAGGAATCCGACTTGAAGCCCATGCCGCGAAACAGATCGACGATGCGCGGCATCACGCCGTCGATGCTTCGGTCGTCGGCGACCCCGCCCACCAGCACATCGGCCGCCAGCCCAGCGAACATGAAGCCGGAATTGGACTTGTTCGGGTCGGTGGCGATCAGGCGGACCCGGCCATAGAGATCGGGCTGGCCCAGGTCCTTCCAGGACTTGCCGCCCAGCACCGCCTCGACCAGCGCCCCGGTGTCGACGAAGTAGTGCGACCCGGCCCTGGTCGCCAGGCCGGCCCTGACCAGGCCGTCGGCGATCGGCGCCCAGGAATAGATCACGATGGGCGAGTTGAAGATCACCTGATCCTTCAGGACCTTGGCGTTCTGTTTGGCCAACTCGACCAGCGGCGACGACGAAGGCCAAAGGAAGTCGGGCTTCTGGCCCAGGAAAGCCGGATCGCGAACCTGTTCCACCGAACCGGCGCGATCCACCTTCAGGATGAAACCCGCGTGCTTCAGCGCGTCGATGGTCTTCGGGTTGGTCAGGAACGCCATCTTCTCGCCGCCGGCGAAGCCTCTGAGATTGACCGCGTCTCCGAGCAGTCCACGCATCTCGGGCCGATCGCGCAACAACACCACGGCCCCGGTCGCCGCGGCGGTGACGCCCAGGACACCCAAGCCCAGCATGGCCCGGCGATCGATACTCATGGATTGGTCTCCAGATCCGATTTCAGGGCATCGTTGAGCACCTTCAGGTCAAGGTCCAGGGTCTGCATCTGGGGAGCGGTCAGGTCGTCGGCGAACCTAGAGAAGGCTTCGTTGAGGGTCCGCATGGTCTGGCGGGTCTGTTCGGCGCGCTCGGGGGCCGGCGTCCGGCGCTCCTCCAGGGTCCGCCAGCCCTCGGCCAGGCTTGCCGCGGTGGGCAGATAGAAGGTCAGCAGGCGCCGCACCGCCATGGCCTTGGATGGATCGGCGCGCACGCTTTTCAGCACCTGGTCGCCGGTCGACGCCAGGGCGGCGATCTGGCCGCGCATGGCCACGTCCCGGACCTTGCCGGCTGCGCGCCTGAGCCTGTCCACAGCCGTGGCCGCGTTCGCCGAAAGCTCCCGGGCGGTCTGGTCACGGGCCTCGACCATCGCATCCTCGTCCAGGCTCTCGCCGGGTTTGGGGCGGCGCAGCAGAAGATAGAGACCGCCGAACACCCCCAGAGATGCGCCCCCATCAAGCCAGAACGGCAGATTGAGACCCAGCGCGGTCACCGGCAGGACGACGGCAGCCGCGCAGGCGGCGACCAGAATGGCGGTTCCCCGGCTCATCGATCGATCAATTATAGCCTCGCGCCGCGCGGAACGCGTCGTTGAGATTCTTGCCGCCGTCGAACACCCGCGAACGGGTCAGATCGGCAAGCCGGTCGAGCTGGCTCTTGTCGGCGTCGCCAAAGGTGACGCCGAAGATCGGCGTCTCATGTACAGCGCCCCGCCAGTCTTCCGCAAAGCCGGGGGATTTGTCCGAGCGGCCATCGGTCATGATCACGACGCGGTGGATGACGCCGCCATCGCCGGTCCGCGATTTCGACACGCAACGCAGGGTGTTGAGCCAAGCGTAACGCTCGTCTCCGACCTCAAGGCGCGGGCTCGTGCGAAAGTAATAACGGTGGGCGCCATTCGGATCGTCCGACTTGGCGATAAATCCCGGTCGTTTTCACACCGACGAAGAAGAGGCCGTCAAATGACGCGTCCCTCACCCTCATCGAGTCGGTGCGCGTGTTCGGGCGGGCCTGCGGGGTTACCGACAAAACGCTCCGGGCCACGCTGGCGCGGCGAACGGCTTAGAACGGTCAAGCCGCTTGCTTGCCCGGCGCGACCTTCTTGACCCGAATTTCGACCTGGCGCCCTGCCTTGGCCAGCATCATCGCCAGGTGATCCAGTCCGAACAGGTTGAACTTGCCGCGCACGAGATCGGAAATGCGTGGCTGCGTCACGCCCAGGCGCTTGGCCGCCTCGGCTTGGGTCCAGCCTTGCGCCTTAATGTGATCGGCCAAGGCGATCATGAGATCAGCCCGCGCCCTCAGGACGGCGGCTTCTTCAGGTGTGCCAGTGATCGCATCCCAAGCCGTTCGTCCCAGTCGGGTGACGATCGCTTGCGCGGCGGCGCCGGCGACAACGAGGTGGATCGGCGCTTCAAGGCCGCCGTTCGCCACCTTGGCCATCCTCCTAAGATGAGTGGCCAGCAGATCGCCGAGGAACGCGATCGGCTC
>JANYFU010000587.1 GCA_025359665.1 Caulobacteraceae bacterium | reverse complement strand
GACCATCGACTACGTCAAGCAGCGCGGCGCCTTTGGCAAGAAGCTGATCGACTTCCAGAACACCCAGTTCAAGCTGGCCGAATGCAAGACCGAGGCGACGGTTGCCAAGGTGTTCGTCTACTGGCTGATCGGCCAGCACCTGGAGGGCAAGCTCGACGCCGCCAAGGCCTCGATGGCCAAATACTGGGTCACCGACCTGGAGAACAAGATCATCGACGAGTGCCTGCAGTTGTTCGGCGGCTGGGGCTATATGGACGAATACCCGATCTCGCGCATGTATCGCGACAGCCGCGTCCAGCGCATCTACGGCGGCTCGAACGAGGTGATGAAGGTGCTGATCTCAAGGACGCTCTGAACGTGAGCGTTCACCACGCCACGGTGGACTGGACCCTCGGCGATGGCGACTTCGCCAAGGGCCGCTACAGCCGCCTGCACACCGTCAGCTTCGAGGGCGGGCTCACTTTGCCTGGCTCGGCTTCACCGGCGGTGGTCCCGTTGCCATGGTCCAGCGCCGACGCCGTGGATCCCGAGGCCCTGTTCACCGCGGCGCTCAGCGCCTGCCATATGCTCACCTTCCTCGACCTCGCCCGGCAAGCCGGTTTCTTCATCACCGCCTACCGCGACCCTGCCGAGGGTTTCCTGACCCGTATCGCGCGCGGCAAAATGGCGGTGACCAAGGTAGTGCTGCGCCCCGACATCGCTTGGGCGGGCGAGAAACGCCCCACCGGAGCCGAACTCACCGACCTACACCATCGAGCCCACGAAACCTGCTTCATCGCCAATTCGGTCACGACCGAGGTCGTGGTGGAGGGGGTTGGCTGAGAAGCATTTTGGAAGATGGCCCAGCGTCTGGTTCTGCTGAATCACTATTGGCGGTTCTAGCTTTTAGGCGCACTCGCGCTTCCCATTGGCGCGTTGCAAACGCTGAGAGGCGAGCCACCACGGTATGTTGGAACGGCCAATGGGATGCTGCCACCGATCGGTGCTACCTGAACCTAAGCGGCAGCGTGATTGTAGCCCCTATGCTAGGCGCTCCATCGTCGGTCTGGTTCCGGACTTTTAGGTAGGGGACAAGTTTCAAGGCTGCGTCTTCAAAGCCCAATCCCGGGGGCGTTGCAGTCGCTGCGCAATCGACCAGGTATCCATTGGTGATCACTTTGCAGCGTAGAACGGCGTTGCCACCTATTCTTTTTCTTCGTGCTTCGGCCGGATATAATCTAGAAAGAATATCCGCAGTTGGAAGTCGTTCCCATCTTGGCGCGAAATGTGGTTTCGCAAGAAGGTCTGGGCTGATCGACGGTGGATTTAAACGAAAGAAGAAATCGAGTTGATTGTAGGGTGTCTCTGTAAGCTCAGACATATTTAGATTCCGCGTCGCATGGGCGGCAAGGGAGAGCGCCGCAGCGCCGAAACCCTGGTTGCCAGGTCGCTCACCCACGACCGTGCAATCGACTGGGGCTCCATGCCTCAGTCGCGGACAAGCAAGCGTCGCCTCTCCTTCTACGCCAGCCGCAAGTGCGGCCGGCGGGTAGTAGGTGAGGATGAGATCCGGCGTGGTGACGGGTGCGGTGATGTCATTTCGCGCGGTTGCGCGCCCGGCGGAACTTAACGATGGGCCAATCAGGCATGCCAGCGTCAATATGATCGGTCGAATTCGCTTACGCATTCATTTATCTCCGCATCAGCTTGGCCCGCGCGGTGACCTCAATTCAGCAATATAATATACAGAAGCTAGCCGTCGAGGCGTCTCCCGCTCGGCGCTCGTCGAGATGATGGCGCGCCGCGCCCTTTGGACCAGGCTGTGAAACTCTACAGAGCCTCCAGCTCCGCCTGCTGTCTGCGGGTGAGCTTTGCGCGCACCAGCTCATAGGAATGAGCGACCAGGCGTCCGATCTCCTCGGCCGGGACGTCGGTGTCGAGGCTTACGCTGATCCAGTGGCGCCGGTCCAGGTGATAGCGATGGCCGACGCCGGCGTACTGCTCCCGCAGGATATCCGCCAGATGCGGGTCGCATTTCAGGCTGACGGCTTCGACATTCTTGGTCGACAAGATGGCGAACATCTTGCCCATGACCTTGTAGATCGTCGCGCCGGGCGCGGAGGCGGGATCCGCCATGGCTCCGGGCTTGGCGTCGAGCGCGGCCTTTATGGCGGCGGTTCGTGGGCTGAGTTTCGAGTCACTGTCCCCCATCATGCCGTCCCCTATCTCTCGGCGTCGATCGCCCTGAACCCGTGGGTCATCTCGTCCAGCCTGGCCTTCAGGTCGGCGGGCAGGGGGCCGGCCTCGCCCGCCGCCAGGCTTTCGGCCAGTTGTTCGGGCTTGCTGGCGCCGATGATCGGCGCGGTGATGTC
>JANYFU010000436.1 GCA_025359665.1 Caulobacteraceae bacterium | reverse complement strand
CGATAGGACGGGGTCTCGGAAAGCTGAAAGCCACCGTAGCCGAACATCACCGTGGGCGTTGAGCCGTCGGCGTTCATCGTTCTGGGACGCACCAGGAAATAGGGCACGCGGGTACCGTCGGCCGAGGTCGCGAAATGCTGTTCGACCACATCGCCGGAGGCGTCGAAGCGCGGGCTCAGATGCCTGACCGCGGTCGCCACGCCGGCGGCGGCGTCCACTTCCCAGAGGGTGGTGGGTTCAAGGAAGCTCTCGGAGGCGACATAGGCCTTGTCCGAAGCATGATCGGCGGCGCGCAGGGTCAGGGCCGAGCCAGCCGGCAGGGTCAATCGGCGCGCGGTCCACCCCGTCTTTCCGGGCGCATAGACATCGATGGCGCCGCTGACATTGTCGAGCAGGGAAACCAGCACCCGGCTCCTAGTGACCTCGACGGCGTCGATGGTCTGGGTGGCCGTGGGCTGGGTGATCAGGTCGGCGGAACCCGTCGCCGGATCATAGGCGACCAAGGCGCCGGCCCTGAAGGCGTGGTGGCCAGTTCCGGCCGGCCAGTCTTCATTGACACCAAGGATCAGGCGGTCGGCCAGATAGCCGTGCAGATCGATCTTGCGAGGCAGAGACAGGGCTTTCATCCCGCCCTCGTGCGCGAGATCCAGGTAGTCGGTCTGGAAGAAGCTGACATTGCGGCCGATCAGCACCCGTCCGACGGCGCCGTCCGGTCCGCGCAACACCCGGGAGAACGCCCGCACGTCGCCCGATTGGCCGCGATAAATCTCCTTGGCCTGATCGAGGCCCTCACCCCGCGCGACTCGCTTGATCACCAGCGGATAGCCCGAATTCGACATCGTTCCAGGTCCCCAATCGCGGGCGACCAGCAGCACATCGGCGCTCAGCCATTCGACGTCCTGCTTGCCGGCCTCGAAATGGAAACCGCCGGCCACGAAAGCCTTGGCCACGGTGTCGAACTCGCGGATTTCCACCGCGTCGCCGCCGCCGTCGGAAGGGCGCACCAGACACCGCCGGTCCTCGGGTGGCAGGCAGTCGGCGCCCTTGAAGATCGAGTTGCGGCCCTCGGCCTTGGAGAGCGCGTCCAGGTCGATCAGCGTCTCCCAGACCGGATTCGCGCCGCGATAGGAGGCGGGATCGGCCACCCGCCAAAGGCCCTTCACATGGGCGCCGTCCTGCCAGAGGTTGTCGATCCGGCCGCCCAGGAAGTCCGGCCAGGGGATGCGATCCTCGGCGGTGAAAATGGCCAGGGCCTGACTGTGGAAGGTCGCGTAGCGCGGATCGGTCTCCAGCCGCGCGGCGGAGCGGGTGTTTTCCGCGTTCACCCAGTCCATGGACCGAGGCGAATGGATATCCTCCAGCCAGGCGAAGGGGTCGGGAACTCCGGGATCAGCCGATGGTGTGACGGGCGCCGCCGCCATAGCGGAACCGGCGAGGAGAACAGCCGCCGCGGCGATGGGAAGAAGAGGGTTCATGACTACTGTCTACAGCAATTTGCGGTTGAGTTGTCTCGCCAAGCTGGAGCCCCCATCCCCCCTTTCAGGGGGACTGCCCCCAGAGGGGGATGAGAGATGTAGTCATGGCAGCGACGAAGCTTCTCCTCCCATTTTGGGTGAGGGGGCGCCCGCCGGGTCAATTCAGCTTGCCAGCGCTCCAGACCATACATCGGACGAGATTTAGCCCTTCAGGACGCCGCCGCGACTTCGGCGACCGCCGCGCGGGCTCGGGCCAGCATCAACTCCGAGGGACGATCATCGGGGTTGAACGTCAGGGCCTCGGCGAAGGCGTCGACGGCGCCCGGCCAATCGCCGCACGCTTGGCAGGCCATGCCGCGGCCATAGGCGGCGATCACCTCGGCCAAATGGGGAAACGAGTCCGCGGTGTGGTAGGTCAGCAGCTGATACAGCCGCTCGGGACGCTTGCGGCCGCGCACATTGACGGTGTCAAGGTGGCGCAGAATCTGGTTGTCGGCGTTGGCCTGGGCGGTGGCCTCACAGACGATCACCCCGACGCCGTAGGTCTTGGTCAGGTCCTGGACCCGGGCGGCAAGGTTCACGCTGTCGCCGATCACCGTATAGTCCATGCGCTTGGGTGAGCCGATGGCGCCGGCGATCAGCTCGCCGGTGGCCACGCCGATACCCAGACGCAGGAGAGGATCGCCGCGGGCTTCGCGGCGCTGATTGAGCGCGGCCAACAGGCGCATCATGGCGTTGGCGCTTTCCACGGCGTTCCGCGGGTCGCGGCCACTGGAGATCGGCGCCCCGAACACCGCCATCACCGCGTCGCCGATGA
>JANYFU010000411.1 GCA_025359665.1 Caulobacteraceae bacterium | reverse complement strand
CGGCCTAGGGGGCTGGCGCGTCAATCCCGCCACCGCCCTCAGTCTGGCGGCCGCGATCCTGTTCTTGGGCGCCATGGCCAGCGCCATGTGGTACGACCCGCCCCGGCCGCCTACCGAGAAATTCCGGGAGGCCAAGCCAGCCCCGGCCCCGCCGACCGCCCAGCGCGCCGCGCGCCCGGGCCAGTAGGCAGACATGGCGCTCCGGCTGAAGAATTCCTCGGTGGACCCCGACGTCGTGGGTGAATGGACCTTGCCGGCTCTTACGCCCTTTATCCACTCGCGGGCCTTCGACACCCTAAAGCGCGAGATGAACCGATATCTACGTCGCGAGGTGGATGGGCGATCGTTCCTTATCACCGGTCATCGGGGAATCGGCAAAACCAGCCTGGTGTTGCGCGCTGTCCAGGAGTGTGGCCGGGAGGCTCTGATCGACGCGCAGCGCGGAAAGTCCCGGAGGGCCGACAGATTTCAGTCGCCCGCCCAGCGACCCTTGCTCGTAAAGCTGCATGGCCCGAGCCTTTTGGTTCATGATCCCGACGAGCCACCGCCTCCCGAGACCGCCGCGCTGGTGGTCAAAATTCAAAGAGACGCGCCGGAAATGCCGGGGGCTGCCCCGCCGGTGGCGGTGTCAGCCACCTCCCACGCTCTGATCCAGATCACCGTGGCCCTTTACCGGGCGCTGAGCCGGGAGGCTTCCGATGCCTTCAGGGTCCATGCGAGGGTCGACGAGCGGCTGCAAGGTGGCGATTTCGCTGAGTTGGCGGGCCAGTTGACCCTTGAGTTGGACAGGGCTCCAGGTCCCGCCACCCTAAGGGCCTACTGGTCCCGGCTCGGTAAGCTGCGCCTGGGCGTCTTCTGGCCCCGTCAATCCCACTGGCGTGGCGCCGACGGGAGTCGCGGCGACCAAGGCGTCTTGGAAATTGTCGCCATAGCAGCGGCGGCGCAGGCCTTCCAAGTCTGCACCGGCAAGGTGAAGGACAGCGAGTCTCAGACCGGCGCGGCCTCCGAAGAAAACACTCTGAAGACCGCCGCCGGGGTCAATCTTGCCGACCTGACCAACAAGCTTATCGGCCTGGCGGTTGGCGCGGGCGTGACGGGAGTCATGATCGTGGAGAAGGGCGCCGACCCCGTGGCGGCGCTGGCTTCGGGCTTGGCGGCTGGCTTGGTAAGCGCGCTCTCGCTCAACCTCACCAGCGAGCGCAATGTGAAACTCAACCGGGCCCGGGAATACAGCTTTGTTCCCGACCGTTCTGAAAAAGCACTTCAGCGCGACTTTCTGGTTATCATCGAGCGATTACGAAACATCGGTCTTGCGCCGGTTTTCATGATCGATGAGCTAGACAAAATCGATGACCTTCATGCAGTACTATCGAATTTTCTCAACCAACTGAAACAGGTCACCACAGATACCGGCTTTTTCTGTTTCTTGGCTGATCGTCGATAATATGAGAAAATTGAAACAATACTTCGAGAAAAACCTTACGATAAACAGTACACATATTTCAGTCATCGACAGTTTGTGACATATGGACTGGAAACACTTAACACTTATATCGAAGAACTCGTCGATAGCGACGATCCGAACAACACGGCTGACGTGTTCGCCCGAAAAATGCTGGCCCTTGTGATGCTGCATAAGGCGAAATTTGGCGCTCTGGAGCTGATGCGCGACGTAGCGGGGCAATTCGACGGCAATGGACTGATGCGGGGGGGCTCGGCCCAGTTCCGATCGAGCATGGCCAATCGGATGAAGGCGACGATTCAGCTGGCGATTAACCATATTATCACCGGGGACGAGATGGCGCCGCGCATGGAACGTGAGCCGGTCTTTTCACAACTTGCGGTGGACGCCCTCTACTATATTTCTCGCGTCTGGGAGGACAACGACGCTTCGGTAGCTCTGGGAAGGGACAGTTTGGTGCTGCATCTGGCGCAGGGAATCCGCGGCGCCAAGCCCGCCTCTCCGGGCGCCGCAAAGGCGATAATCGCTGATGTCATAGGCGACCTAGATCTCGAACTTATCCTTGGTCGGGTGGCGAAACTGGAGGCCTATCTGCGGGATTTCACCACCCTCGCCAAGGATCTTAGATTGCAGTGGCCGCCGGAAGACCTTGAGATGCTCGATGTCATCCCCATTGGAATCGCCGACGGTCTGCTGCGGGAAAAGCGGGACGATCCAGCGATGGCCGATTTCACTTTCGACGCCTTCGGTCGCGACGTCAGACCGCCGCAACCCCCTGCTACGCGGACGGTAGAGGAGTTCCAGAATGGATTCGACACCCCTCTGAAGGCAGCGGGGGTGGACCGCGAGGATCTTACCCATTTCGGCGTCCTGCCCAACACTATCATCTGGGCGAATGTGACGGCGGCCGCCGAGACCCTCAAAAACACCGGCGCTCCGAAGGCGGAGATCGAAGATGCAGCCCTTTCCATCAGGGCGTTCAACACCGTTCTCAATCAGCGAGGGGCCATGGTCGTTGCCATCCTTGCTCTTGCACAGCAGATCACGGTCGATGGCCAGACTCCCAACACCGCCGACCTGCGCCCGGCCCTGGCCGCACTCGATCGCTATGTCGGCCTGGCCGTGACGATCCAGCGGGACCCCAAGGCCGACAGCGTGCCCGACTGGCTGGTCGGATATGTGCCGTCCCGATCAAGGCCGTCGGCCCGGGGCGGCTTGGCGGCCCGACTACTCCGCTGGACCCAGTTCATCGAGAGCGGCTGGCGGGTCGATCGAGATCAGATCCTGCCGCTCACGGAACGCGCCGAACGCGCCTGGACCCGTTGGCGCGCACTCCTGTTGGTCTGGACGCCAGGAAGCAGTGAACCGACGGCTCCGGCCGCCTACTATGACGATGTGGTTCTGGCCGCCGCGGGGCTGGGGCCGGGGTCGGTTATGCGACGGGGCGTCGATCTGATGACTGTGGCCGATTGGAGCGCCCTTGCCCTTGCGGCGTTCGGGGAGACCCAGGTAGATCGGCGGGCGCCGTTCTGGGCCGGGTTGGCGGCGATGAGAGCACTAGGTTTCGGTGGCGATCTGCTTCGTCGGCTTTTTGATAATCCACCCGGTGACCTTAAACCCGACCCAGAGGCGGTGGAGTTCGCCTCTGGCCGCGGGGTCGCCGGCCGCGGCAGTCTGGTCCTGACCACCGACACCGCGGGGTTGGCCGCCGACACCCCGAAATTTGATCAAAGCCCAGTGATCGCCGTTTCCGCCGACCGGGTGAGCGACTACATAGTTTTCTTGGAATGGCTCTATGATCATAAAGCGATCGAGTTCGCGACGAAGGAAAGGTCCGATGGCGTCTGAAGCAAAGAAACCGCTTTTGCCGGGTAAGCTGGCGAAGCTTCCATTTTTCGAATTCTCGCCCACCCTACCGAAGTCCCATGCTGACCAGGCCCGAACCGACGTCATCTATGGCGTCGATTCCCTTGGCTCCCTTCTACGCGAGGGGAATTTCCGTCTTGGCGAAACCCAGGCGAAGACCAGCAAGTTCTGAAGTCGGTCGTTGCCTTAGTTAGCGCAGGGAATTGATATAGGCTCGCCAGCCGCCCAGCGCGGTGATGTCTTCGGCCCCGTTCAACGCCCGGGGCTCGGCGACGAAGCCCTTGACCTCGGTCCCGTCGTCCAGGGTCACCGTACCGATGGCCAGGGGCGCGGGAACTTCGGCGACGAAGCTTCCGAAGGCCTCGACCGCCAGTTCATAGACCTCCACCTCGATCGCCGCTCCGTCCTCGCCCACATGGATCAGCGCCGGCTTCGGCGGGACTGCCCCCGCCATCGCGTAGAGCCTGTAGGCGGTGGCGGTCTTGCAGCGCCTGATCAGGATCGCGTCCCTGGAGTTCAACTGCCAGTGCAGCGGCATGCCGCCCAGATGGGCGCCGACCACGGCCAGTTTTACCGCGGGCCTGACCCCGGCGAGGTCGAGAGGCGGGGTTTTCGGCATCGGGGCGATCTCCTCATAGCGGCGGGCAAGGTCGAGCAGAGCACGATCGGCCCAGGCCGGACCGATCAGGCTGACGCCAAAGCCGGTGGCGTTGCCGCGAAAGCCGGCCGGCAGGGCGATGGCGCTCATGTCGAGCAGGTTCACGAAATTGGTGTAGCGGCCCAGATTGGCGTTTAAGGTCAGAGGTTCGGCCAGCACCTCCCGGACCCGGTAGGTCGTGCCGGTGGTGGGCAGAAGCATCACGTCGATGTCCGTCCATAGGCGCTCGGCGATACGCTGATAGGCGCGCAGCTGGTAGTCGGCCTGGAACGCCTCGACCGCCGACCAGGCCAGGCCGCCTTGCAGGATGCCGCGCACCACCGGGTGGATGGCGTTTGGCCGGGCGCGCAGCAGATCCTGGACCGCCGCCGTTCGCTCGGCGACCCAGGGTCCCTGATAGAGCAGCTCGGCGGCCGCCAGCAGGGGGTCCAGATCGATCTCCACGATCTCTCCTCCCATGGCGACGACCCGGGCCAGCGCCGCGTCGAACAACCGGCCTGACCCCGCATCGCCGAACCATTCCCGTTGATCGTGGCGCGGCGCGCCGACGCGGAACCGGGCCGCGATGGCGATGCGCGCGCCGTCGGGTTCCCGCCTTGAAAAGATGTCGTCTTCATCGAAACCCCGCGCCACCGCATCGACCGCGCCGGCGTCGGCCGCCGAGGAGGTGAACACCGTGACGCAATCGAGCGAGCGGCAGGCCGGAACCACGCCGCTCGTGCTCCAGCTTCCCTTGGTGGGTTTCAGGCCCACCAGATGGTTCAGCGCCGCCGGGACCCGGCCGGAGCCCGCTGTGTCGGTGCCCAGCGCGAAAGCCACCAGACCCGCCGCCGCCGCCACCGCCGAACCGGCGCTGGAGCCGCCGCTGACATAGGCGCGGTTGTAGACGCCGGCGCAGGCGCCATAGGGGCTGCGCGTTCCGACCAGGCCGGTGGCGAACTGGTCCAGATTGGTCTTGCCGATCAGCACGGCGCCGGCGTCCAGCAGGCGCCGGACCACGAACGCGGTCTTGGCCGGATGATAGGTGAACGCGGGACAGCCGGCCGTCGTGGGCAGGCCCGCCACGTCGATGTTGTCCTTGACCGCGAACGGAACGCCGGCCAGGGGCAGGGTCTCGCCGGACGCGACCCGGCGGTCGATATCGCGCGCGCGGGTCAGCACCGCTTCAGCGGATACACGTTCGATCCACACCGCCGGCTGTATGGCTTCATAGGCGGCCATACGCGCCAGGCACGCCGTGCCGACGGCGACGGCGCCCCGTCGGCCGGAATTGACGTCGGCGGCGATCCTTGTGACGCTCAGACGCTCGAAATCCATCAGGCTGGTTCCAGCGCGATCAGAGCGGCCCCCGGCGCGACGGGCTGTCCCTCCCGGGCATAGATGGCGGTCACCTTACCCGCCGCCGGACTATGGATGGCCACCTCGGCCTTCATGGCCTCGATGACGGCGATTTCGGCGCCCTTCGCCACCGCCTCGCCCACGGCCACCCGCATCTTCCACAGGCTGCCGCCCAGAGGCGCCTCGACAAGATCGGATCCGATCGGGGCTATGGCCGGGCTGGTCTCGGCCTCGGGCGCGGCGGCGGCCGACAGGGCTTCCACCCGGTCGAACTCGCCGTCGCGCTCCCACGCGGCGCGCTCGGCGTCGAAGGCGGTCCGGCGGCGATCCTGGAAGGCTTCGATGCTCGGGCGATTGGCGGCCACGAAGGCCCGGTGGTCTTTCAGGCGGAAGTTTTCCTGTTCGATGCGGATCTCGCGCCGGCCGAGCGGAAAGTCACGCCGCCAATCCATCAGCTCTTCATGGCTGACCGGAAAGAAGCGAATCTGGTCGAAGAACCGAAGCAGCCAGGGCTTGCCATCGGTGAAGGCGTTGGTCTGGCGCCAGGTGTTCCAGACTTGAATGGTGCGCCCGAACAGCTGGTAGCCGCCCGGACCCTCCATGCCATAGATGCACATATAGGCCCCGCCGATGCCAACCACATTGGGCGGGGTCCAGGTGCGGGCCGGGTTGTATTTGGTGGTCACCAGCCGGTGGCGCGGATCGATGGGCGTGGCCACCGGGGCGCCCAGATAGACATCGCCCAGGCCCATCACCAGGTATCGGGCGTCGAACACGATCCGCCGCACGTCCTCCGCGCTGTCCAGGCCGTTGATCCGCCGGATGAACTCGATGTTGTCCGGGCACCATGGCGCGTCGTCGCGCACCGACTGGATGTATTTGTCGATGGTCTGGCGGATGGCCGGATCGTTCCAGCTGAGCGGCAGATGGACGATCCGTGAGGGAATTTCGATATCGTCGAGGCCAGCCAGCCGGTCCTCGGCCTCGGTCAGGACGTCCAGCAACCTAGTCTGGCTCAGTATCCGGGCGTCATAGTGGACCTGCAGGGACCGGATTCCCGGGGTGATGTCGATCACGCCCGGCAGGGCAACGGCCTGAAGGTCAAGCATCAGCGCGTGAACCCGCAGCCGCAACTCGATGTCCAGGGTGATCGGGCCGTATTCCACCAGCAGATTGCGGTCGCCCTGCCGCCGGTAGACCACCCGTGGCCGTTCGTCCCTCGCGGGTATTTCGCGAAGTATGGGGCTGGCGTCGCGGCTTGGGGCCGGCGGTGGCGCGGCGGGCGGCGCGGTCAGGCTCGCCACCAGGGCGTCCTGATCGGATTCGGCCCGGCGCGCGGCTGCGTCGTCGACCACCTCGAACCGCACGCTGTCCCCAGGCGCCAATTGACCTACCTTCCACAAATCGGCCTGGATCACCACGAACGGGCAGACAAACCCCCCCAGCGAAGGGCCGTCGGGCCCCAGGATGATCGGCATGTCGCCGGTGAAATCGATTGCCCCGACGGCGTAGGCGTTGTCGTGGATGTTCGAGGGATGCAGTCCCGCCTCGCCGCCATCGCGCCTGGCCCAATGGGGTTTGGGTCCCGACAGCCGTACGCCGGTCCGGTTGGAATTGTAGTGCGTCTTCCACTCGGTTTCGCCGATCATCGCCATGTCGCCGGGCGTGAAGAAGTCCGGCGCGCCATGCGGCCCGGGCAACACCCTGACGCGCCAGGCCTGGCGGATATCCGGTCGGGCGGCCGCTTCGAGGGGCGGCGCCGGCGAGCCAGCGCCGGGATTGGCCAGGTGCAGTACATCGCCCGCCGCCACGGCCCGGCCCGCGTGGCCGCCGAATTCTCCCAGCGTGAACGCCGATCTGCTGCCCAGATAGACTGGCGCCTCGAACCCACCGCCAACCATCAGGTAGCCGCGCAGACCGCCGCCCCTTACCCGGCCTATCTTCAGGGTCTGGCCAGCGTCGACCGCGAAGGGCGTGTAGGGAGTGACTGGCGCGCCATCCAGGCTCGCCCCGAAGTCGGCGCCCGCCAGACAGGCGACCGTATCGATATTGAACCTCAGCGTCGGCCCGGCCGCGGCGAATTCCAGCCCTGCCGCGCCCTCTGGATTGCTCAGCAACCGGTTGCCCAGCCGCGGGGCCAGGGCGTCCATGGGGCCGGAGGGCGGTACGCCGACGTCCCAATAGCCCAGCCGGCCGGGGTAATCCTGCACCGTGGTGGTCGCTCCGCCGGTCAGCAACGAGACCGTCGCGGGATGATGATCGATGTGGCCCAGCGCATCCGTGGACACCGCGCCCGAGACGAAGGCCTCCGAGGCGGCGACGGCGCGCAGCCAGTCGAGGTTGGTCTCGATACCCGCCAGCCGCGTCTCGGCCAGCGCCCTTTGCAGCGCCTTCACCGCCGCCGGCCGGTCCGGCGCGGTGACGATCAGCTTGGCCAGCAGGGGGTCATAGTGGGCGCTTACCGCATCGCCCTCGGCCACCCACGTCTCGACGCGGGCGTCCGGCGGAAACTCAACCTGCGTCAGGCGTCCGGAACTTGGCCGATAGTCGGCGCCGGGGTCCTCGGCGTAGATCCTCGCCTGGATGGAGGCGCCCCTCGCCTCGCCTCGCCAATCGGTCATGAACCCATAGTCGCCAGCCGCGCCCCGGATCATCCATTCCACCAGATCGACGCCGGTGACCTGTTCGGTGACGCCGTGCTCGACCTGCAGGCGGGTGTTGACCTCCAAAAAATAGGCTGCGCCGTCGGCGGGATCGTAGAGAAATTCCACCGTGCCCGCCGAGCGGTAGTTCACCGCCTGGCCCAGACGGACGGCCGCCTCCAGAAGCTGGGTCCGAACGGTCGCCGGAAGATCGGGCGCCGGGGTTTCCTCGATCACCTTCTGGTTGCGACGCTGCAGCGAACAATCCCTTTCGCCCAGGGCGATTACGGCTCCAGCCCCGTCTCCGAAGATCTGCACCTCGACGTGACGGGCATGGCGGACGTAGCGTTCGAGAAACACCCCGCCATCGCTGAAGGCGCCCACGGCCAGGCGCCTGACCGCCGCGAACCCCGCGCGCACGCCGTCCTCGGTCTCGCAAACGCGCATGCCGATGCCGCCGCCGCCGGCGGTGGCCTTCAGCATCACCGGATAGCCGATCCGCCCCGCCGCCTCGGCCGCCGCCTCCACATCGGGCAACAGGTCGGCCCCCGGCGCCAAAGGAACGCCGTGGGCGCGGGCTAGATCGCGGGCGGTGTGCTTGAGGCCGAAGGCGCGGATATTGGCGGGCGTCGGGCCGATGAAGACGATCCCGGCAGCCGCGCAGGCTTCGGCGAAGGCGACATTCTCCGACAGAAAACCGTAGCCCGGATGGATCGCCTCGGCGCCGGTGGCCGTGGCCGCCGTCAGCACGGCGGTAATGTTCAGATAGCTTTCGCTCGCCGGCGCCGACCCCAGCCGCACCGCTTCATCGGCCTGGGAGACATGAAGCGACCCAACGTCGGCGTCGCTGTAGACGGCCACGGATGCGATCCCCATCGTGCGCAGGGTGCGGATGATCCGGCAGGCGATGGCGCCCCTGTTGGCGATCAGGACCTTGCGGAACACGCGGTCACGATCATCCGCACGGGCGTGGGATTGAACCCGTTGCAGGGGTTGTTGATCTGCGGACAGTTGGAGACCACCACCACGACATCCATCTCGGCTCGCAGGTCCAGGTGCAGGCCGGGCGCGGAAATGCCATCGACGATGCCCAGGGCGCCGTCTTCCTCCACCGGAACGTTCATGAACCAGTTCACATTGGAGACCATGTCGCGCTTGGTGCGGCCGTAGGCGGCGTTGGCCAGCAGGAAATTGTCGACGCAGGCGTGCTGGGCCTTGGTGTGATGGCCATAGCGAAGGGTGTTGGACTCGCAGGAACAGGCCCCGCCGATGGTGTCATGATAGCGCACCGATGTTTCGGTCAGGGTCATCATCGCCGCGCCCTCGTTCGAGCGCAGCACCGACCCCACGGTCAGGAAGAGGTTGCCCTGGGCGGAGATGGTGTCCTGGGCGCTATAGCGCTCGGCGTCGTCGGCCAGGCTGTAGACTAGAAAATCCACGGCCTGATTGCCTTCGAGATCGACGATCCTCAGGGTTTCTCCCCGGTGTACGACATGGCTCCACGGCGCGCGCGCCGCGACGATCTCGTCATGAATGACGGCGCCGGCCAGCCCGACGGTGGCTGTATCCTCGCTCATGGAGCCCTCACCGGCGATAGTGGTCTTCGACGTTCTGGAAGGCTCGCAGACCCTCCGGCGTCGCATTGCGGATGGCGTCGTCTTCCGGTGTCGGCGGGCCGCGCCACGCCGTGGCGCGAACGGGGGTTACGGTATAGTCGGTACGCGGGTCCAGCACATGCGGGCAGTTGGCCAGGACGATGATCACGTCCATCTCGGCGCGCAGGGTCAGGCGCGGACCAGGCGCGAAGGGACCGACGGTCAGGGTTGTCGAGCCGTCGGCTTCGATCCGCACCGGCTTGAACCAGTTGACGCATGGGTGGATATCCTTGCGGCTCAGCCCGTATTTCGCCAGGGCGATGGTGAAGCGGTCGCGGGCGTTGGGATGCCCGCCGTGGTTGAAACCGTCTCCATAGCGGCGCGCGTTCGAGGCCTGATTGGAAGCTCCGCAAAAGGTGTCGTGGCCGGCCGTGTCATCATCCAGGATGCTCAGCATCACCCGGCCCATGTCCGACAACAGTAGCTTGCCCGCGCCCAGATACGCGTTCCACTGGATCTTCACCGTATCGGCCATGTTCAGCCGTTCCACCGATCGTTCGGCGTTGAACACCTGCATGGCGACGCTGGCGTCGCCATGCAGGTCGGTCAGCCTCAGCCGGGCGCCTCGGGGCAGGATTCGCGAGGCGTAGCCGCCAGCGGCCAGCGTCTCATCCCAAATCACGCCGCCGGCATCGACCCCGGCCGGCAGATCCGTGGCGGCCGTCGCCGGTATGGTCGGCATGGCCTCGACCCGCATTCCGGCCATCGCCCGAGCATGGTCGCGGGCGCCGGACGGGCGCGCCGTGTCCCGCGCCGTCATCAGGCGGCCGCCGCCACGCCGCCATGGGCGTGCAGGGGCGGCAACAGCGCCGTGGTCGTCACCAGCTTAATCTGCTGCACGCCCCTGATCTTGCGCAGATCGTCGCACAGCCGCCGCAAGCGGCCGGCCGGCCCCTGCACCAGCAGCACCTCCAGCGACTGGTCGTCCTCGAGGAAGACATGCTGCGAGGAGATCACCTCCTTGAGATAGGTCAGTTGGGTCTGGGCCAGGGCATGGCGCACCCGGCCGCTTTCGGCTCGGTAGATCAGGGTGATGGTTCCAGCGATGACGCCTTCGATCTGGGTCTCGCCATGCTCCGCCAGTTCGTGCCGGATCAGTTCCGACAGGGTCTGGGAGCGGTTGGGCAGACCCCGCGCGACGATCATGGCGTCCAGGGCGGTCAGCAGATCCGTCGGCAGACTGACGCTGAGGCGCGCGAGATGATGGGTGTCCTGGTCCATGGGCCGATCGGCTGAAGTGTTACGAAATACTGGAAATTTGTTATTCGCCGTCGGGTCTCAGAACAAGACTTTGGTCGACAGGCCGACCACGCGCGGGTGGACCGTATAGCCCTCGACCACCGTGTTGATCTGAGGACTCTGGATCACCGTTCGGTCGTTGAGCAGGTTCTTGGCGAAGATCGCGATTTGATAGCGACCCCGTGTCAGGCCCAGGCTCATATTGACCACGCTATAGCTGGGGTTGGAATAGTTCGGGTCGGTCTTCAGGTAGGAACCATAGGAATGCCCGGTGTAGGCGTAATCGATGATACCGGTGAAAAGCAGATCGTCCCGCATCCTGGCCGAATAAACCGCCCCCGCGGTGAGGGTCACGTCGGGCACGTCGATCAGATGTTGCCCCACGGCGACATCCTTCGGGTTGTTGGTCGAGGTGATCGTCGATTCGTTGGCGCTGGCGGTGGCGTTGAAACGGAGATTCCGGCTGATGCTGGCCACCGCCTCGACCTCACCACCATAGAGTCTTGCGTTGCCTACGTTGCTTGTGAAGTAGTAACCGCATGTGGGCAGGTAGATCTGCTGCTGGATATTGCTCCAGTCGGTATAGTACCCCGAAGCGTTGATCGTCAGCCGGTGACCGAAGAACGCGTTCTTGGAGCCCAACTCATAGGTCCAAAGACTATCGGAGGCGAACTGGGTCGGCTGGGAGGTCTGGCCGATATTCTGGAAATCGCCGTTGCAGACCGAGTTGGGTCCGAAGGTGATCGGTCCTGTAGGGCCACCCAGGCGGAATCCCTTGGCGGCCGAGGCATAGACCGTGCTCTCGGAGTTGAAGTCGTGGGTGAGGGTGGCCTTGGGTAGAAATGCTCCGGATGTCGCCCCCTGGGTGTAGGGAGCCGATGGTGGCGAGCCCGCCGTCTGGTAGCCCAGGTTGCCAATCTGATAAAACCCGGTCTCGACCGAGACATAGCTCTCCTTCGCCCAGGAATATCGTCCCCCCAGGTCCAGTTTCCAGCCGGGAAGGAAGTTGATGTCGATCTGGCCAAACAGGGCGTACTGCTGTTGCTGATAGGTGCGGTCGTCGGCCTCGTCGATATCGCCCGGGAACAGGGCTATGGCCGGGCCACCGCCGGGCTGGCCATAGGTGGGATTGCCAAAGGCTGTTTCCACCAGCGACTGCTCCAAAGGCAACCCGTAGAGGCTTTGAAAGGTCGTGTTGATCCCCGGGATTCGCTGGAAGTCCGTATTGCGTACTTTTTGCCAGCTATAATAAGCCCCAACCACCCACTTCAGCCAATTTGATCCCCAACTGGTGTCATTTGAAGACAGGCGTAATTCCTGATTGAACGTGTCGTATCGCGTGTCGTATTTTACGAACGATGGCAGGTTACCGATGATCGCGTCATTCGTCGGTTGGTTTTCTGGATAGACGGTGTCCAGGAAAAACTGCGCGAAGGCGGTGCTGTTCAGGTAGGTTCCGTCTTCTCTTCGATAGAGCGTCCGCTGGAAAATGCCGGTCACCGAGGTCAGGTCGGCGAAAGCGAAGGTTTTGTGCACGGATAGGCTGGCCAGGGTCATGGTGTCGTGACTTGGTTCCTTGACCTCCTTGTCCTGGTTCCAAACCCCGAGTTGAGTATAGAAGGCGGCGTTGTCGGCGTCGTTGACCTTCTGAAAGAAGATCGATGGCGTTATCGTCAGGTCCGGCGTCGGGGTCCATTTGGCGGTCAGGTGAAGCGTCAGGCTGTTCTCGCCGTTGACACCCTTTTGATTCACAACGCCGGGTGTGCCCAGGCTACCTGGTTGGCCGGGATAGCCGGGGTGGGTGTAGTGGTTGATCCAGCCGCTTTCGTTGACGTAGTTGACGCTGGCGCGGATTCCGAGGACGTCCCTGATCACCGGGATGTTGACCATGGCGCTCAGAGCGCCGTTCAGGCCGCCCCGTTCCGTGCCCGATACGTCTGCCGTGGCCGCGCCGCTGAACTCGGTCAGGCTCGGGGTCCGGGTAATGAAGCGGATCGTCCCGCCTTCGGAGCTGTCGCCATAGAGTGTGCCCTGTGGTCCGCGTAGTACTTCGACGCGCTCGATGTCGGGCAGACGCAGTTCGAGCGAGCCGTCGCGGTAGAGGTTGGGTATCGTGATCGACACATCGTCGAGATAGAGGCCCACGGTCGAGGCCCCCGAGACCGAGCTGACGCCCCGGATCACGATATTGTCGCGGCCCTCCTGGCCCGCCACGGCGTTGAAGGCCACGCCGGGGACGAGCCGGGTCAGGTCGTCGTACCCCGCGATCTTCTTGGTCAGCAAGTCATCGCCCGATAACACCGAGACACTGATCGGCACATCCTTGAGATCTTCGCTGCGTTTCTGGGCGGTGATCACCACCTCGCCGACCGCGCCCACGCTATCCGCCGCCGCCGCGTCGGCGGCGTGGGCCGCGAGCGGCGCACAAACCGCGGCGGCGCCCAGCAGGAGCAGCGCACGGCGGCGCGAGCGCGGAGCAGGCGGTGAACAGATCATGAGCACGACGGCGATCCCTCAAGCGAGGCCGTATTACGATCTGGACAATTCGTAATAATCCAGCGGCCCGCGGGGTGGCGTGGGAGCGCCAAGGTCATGCGCCGCGATTTTGGGCGCCGGCGCGAGCGCGGCGATGCTTAAGATCTCAAAAGGGCCTGTTCAGTCACCGCTCGAACGCAAAGTGAGGATCGCTCCGCACAGGGCGCGGGCCAGCGGCGACACCCCCGGCGGCGTCCTGGCCGCGAGCATCGCCAGTTCTCGCCGCGCCACGGCTCTGGGATCTATGCTGGCGGTGATCTGGGCGCGATGGTGACCCAGCGAGCCCACGGCCACGCCCGGCAGCCGGACCAGCGGTCCAGTCTTTAGAACCCTGCCGTAGAGTTCGACATCGGCCAGTTGCACAAGTGCCGGGTCGAACCGATGGCCAGCGCGAAACACGAAGGCCGCGGTGGGGCCGATCCAGTTTATCGCCGGCAACAGCCGCGCAGCGCCCCAGAGGCGCCCGGCGATCGGCGCCACGAGGCTGAAGCGCGAGGGTCGATCCACGCCCGTCACCTTGACGCCCGCCATGCTTGCCGCGGCTCCGGTCCGGTTCAGGGCGTCGATGGCCTTGCGCAGGTAGAGCGGGTCGATCAGCCACTCGTCATGGTGGATCAGAAGGCTCAAAGGCGCTCGCGCCGCCGCCAACCCGGCGTTCCAGTTCTCCACCGGGTTTCCGGATCTCGGTCCGTCCAGGTAGCGCGCGGTGACGCCCGGTCCCAGCCTGCCCGCCATGAAATCCGCCACG
>JANYFU010000379.1 GCA_025359665.1 Caulobacteraceae bacterium | reverse complement strand
TCGCCAGCGGATGCATGAAACCCTGCGGCTTGCCTATGAGAAGGGCCAGCCCGTGCCCCCTGAATTAATAGCGGCGCTGCAAAGCAATGTCGCTCCGATCCGGCCATCGACGCCCGAAAGCGACCTGCGCAGGGCCGTGGTGCTGATCGCGGTAGGTCTGGGTTTCGCCGGCCTCGGCTATGGGCTGTGGTACGGCCTGATGAGCACCAGCGAGACGGCCGCCTACATTTCCGGTGGCTGCACGGCGGGTGTCGGCGCAATCCCAGGACTGATTGGCGTCGCTTACCTAGTGCTTTGGGCCACCCGTCGCGGCGCGGCGAAGGTCTGAGCGGGTCGGGGGGCGAGATTGGGGGATCGCCATGGCCCATTCAGCCGCTGAGCGCGCGTCAACCCATGACCTGGACCTGGTAGCTCAGGCCGCCACGGGTGATCGCAAGGCCTTTGGCGAGCTGGTGCGCCGCCATGGGTCGGCGGTGCGCGGTCTGATGCGCCGAATGGGCGCCGATCCGGCCCTGGCCGATGATCTGGCCCAGGACGCTTTCCTCGCCGCGTTCGAGCAGATCACCGAATTTCGCGGGGAGGGCGCCTTCCAGGGTTGGGTCAAGCGGATCGCCGCCAGGCTGTATGTCCGGCGCTGGCGGCGGGACGCTCGAATGGATCTTATGGCCGATCCGCCGGAACCAGAGGCCGACTCCGGGCTTGGCGATATGGGCGCCATCAACCGGATCGACCTGGATGAGGCCCTGCGAGCGCTATCCGACGTCGAACGGGTCTGTGTCTCGCTTTGCTATGGCGGTGGACTGTCACACGCAGAAGCCGCCCAAGCCTTGAATACGCCACTTGGAACCGTCAAATCCCATGTCAAACGTGGTTTGGATAAGCTCCGCGCGCGCATGGCGCCTGGACAAACCCTCGCAACCCCGGAGTCCGTCGCTCATGGTTGATCGATCTTTCGAAATGGAACTCGATCGGCAATTTTCCGACGCGCCGATCCTGCCGGATTCCGATCTGTTCGCCGGTCGTGTCACGGACCGGCTTGAGCGCGGTTGGACCTTCAGGCGACTACTGATCGGTGGTCTGGGTGTGGCTGGCGGCCTGATAGGCGGCGGCCAATTGCTTGGCTCCGGTCTTCTGTCGCGCCTGGGTTCCTTTACCGCCCAATCGGACACCCTTGTAAAAATGGGGGTTGCCCAGTTGCCTGCCGCCCGCGGTCTCACGGACCTTTTGTCGGCCAGCTCCAACCTGGACAGTCAGGTGCTATGGATGTCTGCGGCACTCGCGGCGCTGGCGGTCGGTCTGTTCGTCACCCGCGCCATCAGAGAGATCTAAACCGAGGATTGTCCTTCCATAGTGGAAGGCTAATCTTGGGGGTGCGGCGAACGGTCGTGAGTCGTCCAGGGTCACACGATGAAGTCATGGATCTGCCTTCTGGGCATCGCTCTGTTGCTAGGCGGGGCCTGGGCGGCCACGGCGGCGCCTATCGATCCGGTTCAGTACGCGCCGCTCAAATGGCGCTCGATAGGCCCCTTTCGCGGTGGCCGGGTTCTGGCCGTGGCCGGCGCTCCCGATGACCGGCTGCATTTCTATTTCGGCGCGGTGAACGGGGGAGTTTGGGAGACCCGAGACGCGGGTCGCACCTGGACCCCGATTTTCGATAGCGCCCCAGTGGGCTCGATCGGCGCGATCGCCGTCGCGCCCTCGGCTCCGAAGGTGCTCTATGTCGGCACGGGCGAGGCCGATATGCGCTCGGACATAGCCCAGGGCGTTGGCCTGTTCAGGAGCGTCAATGGTGGCCGGACCTGGGCGCCAAGTGGACTTGCCGACAGCCAGCAGATTTCCCGCATCCTGATCAATCCCACCAACGCGAATGACGTCCTGGTGGCGGCCCTGGGCCATCCCTACGGTCCGAACACCGAGCGGGGCTTGTTCCGGTCGGTCGATGGTGGCAAGACCTGGGTGCGCACCCTGTTCAAGGACGCCGACACCGGCGCTATCGACCTGGTCTACAAGCCGGGCGATCCGAAGACCGTATACGCCGCGCTTTGGCAGACCCGCCGCCCGCCTTGGAATGTCTATCCTCCGTCCAGCGGTCCAGGGAGCGGAATCTACAAGTCGGTCGACAGCGGCGCGAGCTGGAAATCCGTGTCCGGGCATGGCCTGCCCGGATCGCCAGGCCGGATCGGTCTGGCCCTGGCGCCAAGCTCGCCTGAACGCATCTTCGCGCTGGTCGACACCAAGGTCGGTGGCGGTCTTTACCGTTCCGAAGACGGCGGGGCGAACTGGGTCCAAGTCAGTGACGATCCACGCATCTGGCAGAGAGGCTGGTATTTCGGGGAACTGACCGTCAATCCTAAAAATCCTGATCAGTTGTGGGTCTGCGACACCATAATGCTGCGGTCTGACGATGGAGGTAGGACGTTTCTGCCCGAGAAGGGCGATCCGACCGGCGATGATTTCCACCAGCTCTGGATCGATCCCGCCGACCCCAACCGCCGGATTCTGGGGGTCGACCAGGGTGCGCTGGTCACGCTCAATGGCGGCTCGACCTGGAGCTCCTGGTTCAATCAGCCCACCGGTCAGTTCTACCACGTGGCCACCGACAACCGGTTTCCCTATCGGGTCTATGGCGCCCAACAAGATTCCGGCGCTGCGGATGTGCCCAGCCGCACCGGAGAATGGGATGGCATCGACATCACCCAGTTCCATGAACTGACTCCAGGCGGTGAAAGCGACAATATCGCTCCCGATCCCGACGATCCCGACACCATCTACGGCGGCCGGGTCGATAAGCTGGATATGCGTTCGGGCCAGGTGCGCAATATCGATCCCACCCTGGCGTTCCCGGACCGCTACCGGGCTACCTGGACGCTGCCGCTGGTGTTCGGCAAGGACGGCAAATCGCTGTATTTCAGCAATCAGAGGGTGTTCCGCACCCGCGACGGCGGCGATCACTGGGTTCCCATCAGCCCGGATTTGACCCGGCCAGATCCCGGAGTTCCTGGAAATCTCGATGCGGTCACCGCCGCCGACGCTGACTCCAAGGACCCGCGCAAGGGGGTCGTCTACAGCATCGGTCCTTCGCCTTTGTCCGATGAGAGCCTTTGGGCGGGGACCGATGATGGCTTGGTCTGGCGAACCGTTGATGGAGGCAAGACCTGGCGAGATGTCACCCCCGCTGGCCTGACCCCGTGGTCGAAAGTGGCGGGAATCGAGCCCTCGCACTTCAACGCGGATGTCGCCTATCTGGCTGTCGATCGCCATCGGCTGGATGACTTCGCACCCTATGTCTGGCGGACGGCGGATGGGGGGAAATCCTGGAAGCCGATCGTCACGGGCCTTTCCGAGGGCGGCGCGCTCAATTCCGTCAATGTGGTGCGCGAGGACACCAAGCGCCCAGGATTGTTGTTCGCTGGGACGGAGAGAGGTGTTTTTGCTTCGTTCAATGACGGCGGGGTTTGGGCGCCTCTCAAGACCGGCCTGCCGACGACCTCGGTTCGCGACATCACCATCCATGGCGATGATCTGGTCATCGCCACCCATGGTCGAGGTTTCTGGATTCTCGACGATATCGAACCGTTACGCCAACTGAGCCTCACTCCGACCGCCGAAACCCGGCTATTCGCGCCGGCCGTGACGATCCGGGTCCGGCCATCGGGTTTCACCGGTACGCCGAAGCCAAAGGATGAGCCGATGGCGGCCAATCCACCCTTTGGGGCCTATATCGACTATGCCCTGGCCAGGGATGCCAAGGGGCCGCTGGTTGTGGAGATCCACGACGCCGCTGGCGGCCTGGTCCGACGGTTCAGCAGCAATGATCAAATCACGCCGCCCGATCTGGCGCACATCGACACCGCGCCCGAATGGATCAGGTCCGATCCCCCGCCTTCAAATCTGGCCGGCGGCCACCGGCTGGTCTGGGACCTCCACTATGCCGCCCCGGCAGGTCTCGGGGACGGGTCCCGGGTTGGTGGCGTCTGGGCGCCGCCCGGGGTCTATCGGGTTACGTTGACCATTGATGGGGCGTCATTCACCCAACCGCTGGCCTTGGACCCTGACCCACGGGTGAAGTCGCCGCCATCCAGCTATGCGCTGGAGTTCACGCTGGCCCGCGAAATCGAAGCCGATCAGGTTCGAGTCCATGCCGCGCTGATGGAAATTGCCGCCGCCGGCAAGTCCCTGGCCGCCGCCACGCCGCCCCGCCCTGATATGGCGACGGCGGCCGCCGCTCTCACATCCCCGGAGTCTCCCACCAGCCTTGCGGCGATCGCGGATACCCTGGCCAAGCTGGAGACTGCGGTGGATGACGCCGATGGCGGACCCAGCGCGGATGCGAAGCAAGGATACGTCCTGGCCTCGAAAGCCTTGACGGAAACCGTCGCCCGCTGGGACGCTCTGAAGGCCGAATTGGCTACGCAGCAGGCGAAATGATTTGCGGCGGCTCGCCACGGTCGTCGTCGTATGGGGCGTCTCCGAGTTGTGTGGCATAAATCACATTCCCCTACGCCAGGGTGCGGGATAAGCCTGACGAGGGCGGACGAATTGAACTGGGTGACTATGCTTCGCTCTACAACACCGTTGTCCTTGCGGCTCCCCGGGTCGCAACCATTTCGCGGCGCCCGGCAAGCGAAACGCCCCTCCGAATGAAGACCGTCATTCTGGCTGGCGGCCTGGGTAGCAGACTGGGTGAGGAAACCGCCGTACGGCCTAAGCCCATGGTCGAAATCGGTGGAAAGCCTATACTCTGGCACATCATGAAGATTTATTCGACTTATGGTCTAAACGATTTCATCGTTTGTCTAGGTTACAAGGGTTATCTGATCAAGGAATATTTTTCTAATTACTTCCTTCATATGTCCGATGTGACTATCGACCTGGCCAAAAACACGGTTGAAATTCACCACAACACTGCGGAGCCTTGGTGCATTACCCTGGTGGACACCGGCGCTGATACCATGACCGGGGGGCGCCTGAAGGCAATCCGCGCTTATCTGAGCGAGGATGAACCCTTCTGCTTCACCTATGGCGATGGTGTTGCTGATATCGATATCAGCGCTCTGATCGCTTTCCATCATAGGCATGGAAAACGGGCCACTCTCACCGCGGTGGCCCCGCCAGGGCGGTTTGGCGCGATGGAGTTCAATGGCGACTTCGTCACCTCATTCCGCGAAAAGCCGGATGGTGATGGGGTTCGCATCAACGGCGGCTTCTTCGTCGCTTCTCCGTCGGTATTGGATTTAGTCGGAGGACCGGACACCGTCTGGGAGCGCGAGCCTTTGGAGCGCCTCGCCACTGGGGGTGAGCTGGCGGCCTTTCATCATAACGGCTTCTGGCAACCCATGGACACGTTGCGTGACAAGGTGGTGCTCGAGGACCTGTGGGCGACTGGGAAGGCGCCGTGGAAGACATGGTAGGCGCCTCGTCGTTCTGGGGTGGCAAGCGGGTGTTCATCACCGGCCACACGGGCTTCAAAGGCGCGTGGTTGGCTCTATGGTTGACGGATCTCGGTGCGGAGGTCACCGGCTACGCCCTGCCACCACCCACGACGCCCAGCCTCTACGACCTGGCGAATGTCGGCTCGCGACTCCACCACGTAGAGGGAGATGTCCGTGATCTGGCGGCCCTGGCCCGCGCCGTTCGGGAAGCTCGCCCGGAGATCGTGTTTCATCTGGCCGCGCAATCCCTTGTTCGGCTGTCCTATGACGATCCGGTCGGCACCTACGCCGCCAACGTCATGGGTACGGTCAATTTGCTTGAGGCGGTTCGCCAGGACGGCGGCGCGCGCGCAGTGGTCTGCGTCACCAGCGACAAGTGCTATGAAAACCGCGAAACGAGCCGGGCCTATCGCGAGGATGACGCGATGGGAGGCTATGATCCCTACAGCAGCAGTAAGGGGTGTTCGGAGTTGGTGGTTTCAGCCTACCGGCGTTCGTTCTTCAGTCCGACCGACGGCGCCAGGGACGTTCCGAGAATCGCCAGCGTCCGGGCTGGCAATGTCATTGGTGGTGGCGACTGGGCCAAGGACAGGCTCGTGCCCGACCTTCTGAACGGTTTCGCCGCCGGATTGAGGCCCCGCATCCGGTTTCCTATGGCGATAAGGCCTTGGCAGCACGTCTTCGAGCCCCTGGATGGCTATCTGACTGTCGCGAGGCATCTTTGGGGCGGTGACCCATCGCTCGCCGAGGGGTGGAACTTTGGGCCTGATGAGACCGACGCCCGACCCGTGGGGTGGATCGCCGACCGCCTTGCCGAACTGTGGGGAGACAACGCCGGTTGGGATCGCACCGGCGAGCCTCAGCCGCATGAGGCCCATGTCTTGAAGCTTAATTGCGCCAAGGCTCGGGAACGATTGGGCTGGAAACCCGTTTGGGGGCTTGATGAGGGCCTTCAGCAAACCGTCGCTTGGCGGCGCGCGCTGGAACGAGGGGCTGAAATGGAAGAATTCGGCCTGAACCAACTGCGTATGCGCCAGACCGCTTCAACCGACGCCTGAGAGTTCACGCAATGGATGCCGACCTATTCGTTCTCGACGGGATCGTCGAAACCCTGCGCGCCGATGGCGATGTTGAGCGGTTGCGCGAGGTCATCCTCGACCTGGCGAGCCTCTACGCGGAACTCAAGCACTCGCCCGCAGCGTTCAAAGCCGGGGTAAGTCCTGTTCCGGTTTCGGGCAAGGTTTGCGGGCCTGCCGACATGCGCTCGCTGGTGGATTCCGCGCTGGACTTCTGGCTGACCACCGGCCGCTTCAACGAAGCCTTCGAAGCCAAGCTGCGCAAGTTCATCGGCGTTCGCCACGCCCTGACCACCAATTCAGGGTCATCGGCCAATCTACTGGCGCTCTCGTCTCTGACCTCGCCCAGCCTGAAGGGTAAGGCCCTGAAGCCCGGCGACGAGGTGATCACCGTGGCGACCGGGTTTCCGACCACGGTCAATCCCTCTCTGCAATATGGTCTAGTGCCGGTGTTTGTGGACGTCGACATACCGACCTACAACATCAAGCGGGAGATGATCGAAGCGGCCGTAACCGACCGCACGCGGGCGATCATGCTGGCCCATACCCTGGGCAATCCGTTCGACTTGGCCGAGGTCATGCGGGTGGCCAAGAAATACAACCTGTGGGTAGTGGAGGACTGCTGCGATGCCCTGGGCGCCACCTATGACGGCAAGATGGTCGGGACGTTCGGCGACATCGGAACCTTGAGTTTCTATCCCGCCCACCACATCACCATGGGCGAAGGCGGGGCGGTTTTCACCGATAAGATTTTCCTGCGCCGGATCATCGAATCCATGCGCGACTGGGGGCGTGATTGCTGGTGCGCGCCAGGCAAGGACAACACCTGCGAGATGCGCTTCACCAGGCAGATGGGCGATCTGCCTCATGGTTACGATCACAAATACACCTATAGCCACGTCGGCTATAACCTGAAGATCACCGACATGCAGGCGGCCGTCGGGTTGTCTCAGCTCGACCGGGTGGAGGCCTTCATCGCCGCGCGCCGGCGCAATTTCGCCCTGCTCACCGAGGGTCTGACGGCTTTCGAGGATGTCTTCATCCTGCCGAAGGCGACGCCGCGCAGCGATCCCTCGTGGTTCGGTTT
>JANYFU010000337.1 GCA_025359665.1 Caulobacteraceae bacterium | reverse complement strand
AGGTGTTCGCCGCCATCAGGGCGGCCGGACAGGAGCCCCTGTGGGTCTATCGCGCGGGCATGTCCCGCGCGTCCTGCCGGTTCTGCATCATGGCCAGCGACGCCGATCATCGCGTCGCCGCCAGGATCGCGCCGAGCTCCTATCGCATCATGGTGGAGACCGAGCGGCGGCTGAATTTCACGCTCTCGATGTCGCGGCGGCCGCTCACCGAGATCACGGGGATTGCCGCGTGAGACGCTTCCGCGGTCCCGTCGGCAAGGCGGGCGGAGTGGAGAAGGGAGGGAGGCCGGGTCCTGGCGGCCCCCTCAATCGGGAGGAGGGCGTCAGGAGCTTCACCATGACACCCATCAACGCCCCCACCGCCGGCGCCTCGTCGCCCTGGGGCACGATCCAACAGGCCACGCCCTTCGTGCGCGACGGCCATACGATCGCCGTTAGTGTCAGCACCGCCAGCCACGGCGGTTTCTGGGTCGCGCCGCACCTGCGCACCGGGATGGCGGCGATCGAGACAGCCTATTCACGCGGCGGCTGGTTCGAGGAGGATTGCGATTGGGCGCTCGCCTACATCGGCCTGGATCTCGGACCGATCGACCCCGAGCGTGACCTCACCGAGGCCGCGATGCGCACCCTGGAGGCCTACCACCGGCAACACTACGCCGCCCACGCGCACGCCGCCTGAAGCTCGGCCCTCTTTGCAGACCGTCGCGGGCAGATGCCCGGCGGCCCAATGAGCGCGAATCCGCGCAAGGAGAATCGCCATGGACTACGACTTCGAGGCGCACGAACGCGCCTGTCTCGCCCACCCGCTCGCCGAAATCACCGAGGGGCGATTTCAGGAAATGCTGGAGATCCTCCCACCCCGCAAGTGGCGCCGGGGCGCGGGCCTGGAGACCTTCAACATGATGGAGTTTCAAATCGGCGACGTCACCGACCAGTTCGCGCGCGTCACCCTCGCCGGTGTTGATCGATTTTTCACGCGGCCGGTCCGCGACCACGACCCGTCGACCTGGATCACCTACGACCAGTGCGTGCGCCTGACCGATGAAGCCGCGGTGACCCCATGACCGCGCCAAACGAACCTCGCGATTACCGCTTCATCAACGACAGCGCCAACGTCTACGACGGGCGCGAAGTGATCGTCCTCGATGTCTCGCGTTGGGGCGCTGGCGACAGCATCACCGTCGTTTGCAAGGTCGAGGTGATGTCGTGTCCTGGCCTGACGACGCTTGTTCGGGGCGAACACCTCTCGCCGCCGGTCACGGCGCGGAACTTCGAGTGGAAGTGCTCCTGGCTTGGCCATGTGTCCTATGAGGTCCGCGACGATCGCGGCGTCTACGAGGTCACGATTCGCCGGACGTTTTCCGATTACGATCGGATGGCCTGTCGGCCGGAAGATCGCGACTATGAAGGGGGCCAGATCGACGTCCTGAGCCTGGGCGCGTCGGATCGGCCGCCGTCTCTGGCCTTCCTGAGCGAGTTCAACGCCTGGCTCGCGGAGGACCACGCCGGGCAAATCGCCTTCATTCGTGCGCACCCCGAGCGTTACGGCGAGATCACCGAGGCCGACATCGCTCCTGGCGGCCTGCTCTGCGGGCCCCGCCCCTGCCGCGCCATCAAGGCCTATGGGCGCGATGGGTGGCGGATGGTCGAGGGAGGGGAATTCACGGCGGCCTGACGAGCGCCCGATCAGCCGGCGCCGTGGAGAAGGGAGGGAGCTCGGGTCCTGGCGGCCCCCTCAATCGGGAGGAGGGCATTCGGAGCCCCCACCATGACCGTTGTCCCCCTAAAACTGCGCGACCAGCCCGACCCCCACCGCCACGACCCCTGGTTGACATCCTGTCGGCTGGCCGAGCTGAACGACCACGCAATCCTGACCGCCACACTCCGCTGTCCTGCGCCTGAGAAGATGGCGCGCGACCTCCTGGCGCGCTTCCGCAGCCTCGCCGGCGTCTTTGGCGCGGACGCCTTCGCCCTGCGCGGGGTCGAAGGCATGGGCCCGGACGAGGTGACGGATATCATGCTCGTGCAGGAGGCGGCGGCCCGCATCGCCCGCGGCGAGATCCGCAAGCGCGCCATCACCAGTTCGTGGACGGCCCTGCTGGCCTATGTGCGCGTCGTCATGGCGCACGAGTCTCGTGAACAGTTCCGGGTGCTCTTCCTGGACAAGAAGAACGGCATCATCCTCGATGAGGTCATGAATCAGGGGACTATCGATCACGCCCCTGTCTATCCGCGCGAGGTGATCCGCCGCGCTCTCGAGGTCGACGCCAGCGCCGTGATCCTCGTTCACAACCACCCTAGCGGCGATCCGACACCCTCGGCCGCCGACGTCGACATGACCCGCCAGGTCATCGAGGCCGGCAAGCCCCTCAGGATCACCGTTCACGACCACATAGTCGTGGGCTGCGAAGGCGTCGCCAGCCTGAGGGCTTTGGGGCTCATCTAGGCCCCTGCCTTCCCCGAGTTCACACCCAGGGACAAAGGGGGTGCGCTGCGATGTCTGATCCTAGCGCGCCACCCCGGAAGTCAACGGCTGCGCCTTATTCCCTCCGCCCCCGGCCCAAGCGCCGGGGCCTGCGGTGACTGCCGGGGCCCACGGCGCGCTCCTTCAGACACATCGAAGCTCACTCGCCAGCGAGCAGAAGCCTCGACAACAAGCAAGGAACATCCAATGCAACAGTCCTCTTCTCTCAGCAACGGCTACAACTACGACACGAGCGAGTGTCGCCCATATCCCGAAGACGAGGCGCTAAGCCACGTCGGAAGCGCGATGATGCAGGAACTGCTCGACGTCATGTTGAATACCCCGCTGGAGGATCACATGCTGATCGCCGAGGGCATCCTCGGCGGATTGCATACGGCCGCCCAGCGCATCGAGCGGTCGGCTGACAAGGCCCGGGACGACATGAACCGGGGCGTACGCGAGTTCGACGGATCGGAAGTCGCCGACACCGAGCTGCAAGAGGCGACGGCAAAGGCGAGAGCCTGCGACGCGGCGCTGGAGGCGGTCGAGAAGATCAGGGACGCGGCGGCCGTGGCCTACACCGTGGCCACCGGCGAGGTGTGGAGCCCATGGAAAGGCTACGTCCGAGGCTCCGCCACCACGGCGGCTCTGATGGACGCCAAGGACGCCCTCCGCTCGAACAAGGCCGCTCGGCACGCTGCAACGACGCCCGGGGCGGTGCTGGTCGCTTTCCGGGCCTCCCCTCAGGCGGTCAGCCAGACGGACGCCAACAGGATCTTCGACGCCCTCAACTGGGCACAGCAGACCTACCCGACGATGGCGTTGATCACGACGGGGCTGAAGGGCGCCGAGAAGATCGCCATGCGATGGGCCCAGCAGAGGCGGGTGACGATCGTGCTGGCCAAGGCGGATTTCAACAAACACGGGCGGTCGGCGCCGTTCAGGGCCAACGACGAAATGATGGCGCTCGATCCTGTCCACGTTCTCACGCTGGCTTGCTCGCTGGAGCCCGCCGGCGCCGCCGAGAGCACGCCGTTCGGGCCGGCGCTTAATCTCGCCCAAGAAGCCGCCAAGCGGGGCGTTCCCCATATCGCGCTCCGCGCGAGGCCCTGACGGGCCCGGGGCGGCGGCCTTCGGCTGCCGCCCCTCTTCCGGCGATTGAAGGACTGTCATCGGCCGCTCTGAGGAGCAGAGAAGACGAGGCGAACGACGCGGCCTTTCGAGAGAACCCCCGCTCGGTTTCCCGGGGGCAAACGTTCAGCTCCCTCATCCGCACCTTGCTGGCTCGGCATCGAGGTTGATCCGGGGCTCCCAGGGTGAAGGCCAGGTGGCTGGGCGAGCAAAACAGTCAGCGTACGGTTCCGCCAATCGCTTGCCCATCTTCAGGAGCCAGCAGCCGCGCAAATCTCGTCGTGAAAACCTTGGTCGTGGTCACAGGGCGTCGGCGACGGCGACGGCGAAACGGTGGCGCACGGGCTCCTTCCGAGAGCCAGCGTGAGGCGACGATCCAGGATCAGCTCCTCCGCCCAGTGAGTGTCGCTGGGATGGGACGCGCGGCCGATGAGCGGCGTTGTTCCCATCGGGTCTCCCGGCGCCCGTGACGGACCGATCCGGCTGGGGTCATCCGCAATCAATCACGCGATCGACGGTCGGGCGCGCGCCCGGTGCAAGGCGACCCCGCCGATGGCGGGGCGATCGACTCGGACCCTCCGGCCTTCCGCGCAAGAGCTTGTGCAGCCCGGTTTCCGGCCAATCGGCCCTGAACCGGTCGCTGAAAGCCCCCTCCCTGAAGCCTTCGCATGATCGCGGAAGACCGCGAGCCGGTCGGAAACCTCCGACAGGCACATTGGGAGACTTCGAGATGAACAAGATCCAACTCAGCGGCCGCGTCGGTTCCGATCCCGAGTTCCGCACCCTCAACAACGGCGGCAGGGTCGCCACCTTCCGCCTGGCCACCGAAGAAAGCTGGATGGTCGAGGGCGAACGCAAGAAGCGCACCACCTGGCACACCGTCGAGACCTTCCGGCCCGCCGACATCAAGGTCATCGAGGAGACGGTCAGGAAAGGCGCCCTGGTCCGCATCGACGGGACCCTGCGCAACGAGGACTACACCGACAAGGACGGCGTCAAACGCTACGCCACCAAGGTCGTCACCTCCGACTGGGAGCACGGGATCTACTTCGACCCCCGGGGAGACGCCAGGCGCGAACCGACCGAGGAGAACTGACCTCCCCTCCCCCGCCCGGGAAACCGGGCGGGGACTTCCCGCTTCCAGGCCGCGCCTCCTGAGGGGCGCGGCTTTCGTGGTGTTAGGGCCCGGCAGGCAGATTTTTCCAGTCAGCCAGGCGCGGAATCGATGTCGGTCAACCGCGCATCGATGGCAATTCACGCCAACCGTCGGTGACAGGTGAGAGGGCGGCGTTCGGTCTGTCCGGGCGCGGGCATCAGGGCAAGGTCCCCTCCCCTCGCGTCGGTTC
>JANYFU010000309.1 GCA_025359665.1 Caulobacteraceae bacterium | reverse complement strand
CTCGGGGCCTTCTGGGCGGCTATCCTCTGCGGCTACCTGGGCCAGAACTTCGGCTGGGCCTGGGGGTTCGGCCTCGCCGGCGTCGGCATGCTGGCCGGCTATATCACCTTCATGTTCGGCAAGCCGCTGCTGGAGGGAAAGGGTGAGCCGCCCGATCCCCAGCGACTGGCGCGCCCGCTATTGGGGCCGCTGAACCGCGAATGGCTGATCTATCTGGGGGTGATTCCCGGCCTGGCCGTGGTGTGGATCCTGGTTCAGCACAACGCCATGGTCGGCGGCGCTTTGGGTTTAGGTTGGCTGGTGTCGCTGATCTATATCGGCTGGCACATGGTCACGAAATGCGACTGGGTTCAGCGGCAGCGCCTGTTCCTGGCCTTCGTGCTGATGCTCGGCTCGGTGGTGTTCTTCACCCTGTTCGAACAGGCGGCGACCTCGCTCAATCTGTTCGCCGACCGCAACACCAACCTGCAGCTGCTTTCTGGCCCGGTGGTCTTCCCGTTCCTTGGCCACCAGATCTTCCTGGGAACCCGGACCATGATCCTGGCCGCCCAGGTCCCCGCCGATGTCTGGTGGATCGACATGGGTCTCGGCGCGGCCCAGACCCAATCGTTCAACGCCGGCTTCATCCTGATCTTCGCACCGTTGTTCGCCGCGCTTTGGACATCGCTGGGCAAGCGCGGCCGCGACCTGGATCCGGTCACCAAGTTCGGCCTGGGCCTCGGCCAGGTGGGACTGAGTTTTCTGATCATCGTCTGGAGCCAGGGCTTCGCCGACGCCCACTTCCGCATGCCGCTGTTGGTGCTGGGCGCCGTCTATCTGCTGCAGACCACGGGTGAGCTTTGCCTGAGTCCGGTTGGCCTTTCGGAAATCACCAAGCTCGCGCCTCCCGTGCTGGTCTCGACGATGATGGCCGTCTGGTTCATGGGCACCTCGGCGGCGGAATTCATCGGCGGACTGATTGCCTCCCTGGCCGGGACCGAGACGGTGGGTGGCCAGGTGTTGGATCCCGCCCTGGCCCTGAAGACCTCGTTGCATATCTTCGGCATCATTGGCCTGTGGGCGGTTGGCTTTGGCGCCGCCTTCCTCATGCTGGCGCCGTTCATCAGGCGCTGGGCGCATGCGGTAAAGGACCCGGCGCTCGCCGCTCCCCCTTAGCCGAAGGTCTTGCGGATCCTGAGATAGAATCCGCGCGACCCGTGCAGGTCGCGGACATCGATATGGTCCAGCGGGCTGGTTTCCCGGGGACCGCTGTAGACCTCCCGCACATGTCGAAAAGAGCGGCCACCCAGATTTTGCACTTCGAAGCGCAACATCAGGTCTGGTTTTGGCCGGTATTCTACGAACAACACCGCGTAGGTTTTCAGTTTATCCGTATCGACCTCATTGAAACGGTAATAGGTTTCCCGGAATTGATTAAATATATCGAAGCCCCAGGTTGCCTTCCATTGCGGCAGACCCTGGGTGAAATGGACCTCGCCACCCTGCGGGTGGACGCCGGATATTGATCTGGCTGTGCCGGTTGTGGGATCCATGACCCGCGACTCTCGAAAAGTCTCCCGAACGGTCAGCGCGCCGTTTTTCAACCCCAGCCGGTCGGTCGGCAGGGTCAGCAGAACTATCGCCTCGTCCTTTGTCCCCCCTCCGATGTTGCCAGGCGCGTCATAGGTCCCAGAGGGATCGAAAATCGGCGCGCGGTCGATGATGTCGCTCAGCTGATAGTGCTTAACAGAGGCGGAGATCTCGCCTCCGCCCCAGAATCGCCGGTCGTAGGCGATCTCATAGACCCAGGCCTGTTGTGGTGTCAGGGCCGGGTTCCCGGCATGCACCGCGCCGTTGGTCAGGGACGCGGCGCCGGCGGCGAAGTCGTCGAAGTCCAACTGACCGACCTCGCGCTCGACTCGCACGCGGAACTGATCTGCCTCATCGGGCGACCAGGTCACCGAAAGGCGGGGCTTGGGAAAGAAGAACGCGCGCCCCCCGGCGACATCGCCTGTCGACGCGATACGCGACGCCTCGACACGCAGGCCGGCCTCGATCGTGACGGTCTTCGCCGCTTTCCAAGTGGCCGTGGCGAAGGTCTCGCCCCGCAGTTCGGTCACGCGGACATTGGCGGCGGGGAGGCTGGTATTTACGTCATTCACGACGTAGCGGGTGTGATCCAGCAACCAGTTGAAATCACCCTCCGCACCGACCTGGAACGACAGGCTCGGCAACGTTTGTACGTTCACGGTGGTTCGGATGATGGTTTCCGAAGTCTGTTTGGCGAGTCTGAACAGCTCGACGTCGTCCGGGGCCGCGTATTGGGCCTTGTACCGACTCTGCCCGAATTGCTGCAGGAAGAAACTCTCAACCTGGGCTTTGGAACCCAGTGGGTGATCGTATCGAAGGCCGATCTCCGTGGTGGCCTGGTTGGAGTGATCGGTCTCAAGATCGAGACCAGCGGGATCGATCAGAGCGTCGGCCTGTTTATAGCGATAGGGGTTCAGGAAAATGGAGGCGTTCAGACGCAGCTTGCCGCCCAGGACCGGCGTCTCCATCGCCCCCGTGGCCTTGTAGTTTTCTCCGACCCCAAGTGCTGATTCATTGGCTCGCATGGTCACGGTCCCGGCCGCGGTGCTCATGGTTCGTCGTCCCACGCCGGAGCCGTCGTCAAAACCTCGGCCGATCAGCAGGGAACCTTCCCAAGTGGTCTTTCCAGTATTGGCCGAGCCCTCCAATCGGAAACCTTCCGCTATCCGGCCGTCGTCCCTCGGCGTGAGCGATGCGGAAACCGTCAGCTTCGCGCCCTGCCCAGTTAGCCGGATGACATTGGCTAGGACGGTCTTGCCCTGCATATCCACGCCCGGCGCACCGCCGCGAATGACATCGATCCGCAGGACCGAGCCCGCCGGGATGCGCTTGAGAATCTCGTCGAGCCCGTCATCCTTGGAAGCTGGCCGCGCGCCGTCGATCAGCACGTTGCCCGCCGCGCCGCCGAACCCTCGCACCTGGCCGCCACCGTCAAAGGCGAAACCCGGGACAAGCCTGATCATATCCAGCGCCGTGGCGGGTTGCTCCGCCGCGAAGAACGAGGCGGGGTATGATGTTGTCGCCGCAGTGGCGGCTTGAACGATGACCGGGGCGGCGCAAGCGCCAAGGACGAAGAGAAACGTGCCCCGGATCAAATAAGCTTCCCCTGTAATATGGACGTTTTGTCGCAGAGGGCGTGGATGTACGCCAGTAAAATATGACGTTTGCTCTAGCGTGAGTTTCGCCGTGTAGGGAACCGTCTAGGCTTTCAATCGACCAACTACATATATGAATTATAACCTTTTTTGTTCTATTTCAGTCGAGATGAAATAGGATCGGTACGGGTCGTCTCTAGGCCTCGTAAGCCAGGGAGCGGGGTCAGATCGACAATGTCGCGCCCAGGGAGGCGAGCATCACAAAGCCGATTCCGGCCCATTGCATCGGCGAAGGTCTCTCGCCCAGGACCACCAAACCCGCCAGGGCGCCGACCGCCGGCTCAAGACTCATCAGAGCACCAAAAGCCTGAGGTGGTATTCGGGTCAAGGCGATCATCTCCAGGGAATATGGCAGGGCGCTCGACAAAACGGCCAGCGCCAGGCCGCTGGGCAGGATCGCCAGATCAAAGACCGCCGATCCGGTGGCCGCGATGCCGATCGGTACGAAGACGACCGCGGCGATGATCATACCGAGTGCCGTTCCGGCCGCCCCGTAAGTTTGCCCGACCTTGCGTCCGAACACGATATATAGCGCCCAGAAAGCCCCCGATCCCAGCGCCAGCATCGCGCCCGTCGGGTCAATGGCCGGAAGTATGCTCCAAACTGGCAGCAGCAGGAGTAACCCTGCCGCGGCCAGGGCGATCCATAGAAAATCCAGCCATCGCCGCGAGGCGAGCAAGGCCACTGATAGTGGGCCGATGAACTCCAGAGCTATGGCGACGCCCAAGGGCGTGGTACGCAGCGCCATGTAGAACAGCGTGTTCATCGCGCCTAGGCACAGGCCGTAGCCGATCAGCGGCGAGGTGAGCTTAAACGGTCGCGATGTCCGCCAAGGCTGCCGCGCTACAGCCAGGACCAGCGCGGAAAAACCCAACCGCAAAGCGGTGGCGCCCTGCGGCCCGACCGTTGGAAACAGGCCCTTGGCGAAGGCGGCTCCTGCCTGCATGGACACCATGGCGACCAGCAGGAGGCCCACCGCGACCAGGGCGCTCGGACCGGCGCGGCTTTGATCTGGATTAGTGGGGTCGGCCAGGGCGTCTGCCTTCGAAAGGCGACGGGGGCCTAGACCCCTGTTCCCCCAACCGTCAGTCCGGTGATTTTCAAAGAAGGCTGGCCGACCCCCACGGGCACGCCCTGTCCGCCCTTGCCACACATGCCGATGCCCGGATCGAAGGCAAAGTCATCGCCGATCATGGTCACCCGGGTCAGGGCCGAGGGGCCGTCGCCGATCAGGGTCGCCCCCTTGACCGGCGCGGTAATCTTGCCGTCTTCGATCAGGTAGGCCTCGGTGCACTGGAATACGAATTTGCCGTTGGTGATATCCACCTGGCCGCCGCCGAAGTTGGCGCAATAGAGCCCCCGCTTGGTAGAGACGATCATCTCGTCGCGGTTGGAGGTCCCCGCCAGCATGCCGGTGTTGGTCATCCGGGGCATGGGGACATGGGCATAGGATTGACGCCGGCCATTGCCAGTGGCGGTCAGGCCCATAAGCCGGGCGCTCTGGCGGTCATGCATGTAGCCCACAAGGATGCCATCCTCTATCAGGATGGTCCTGGACGTAGGCGTGCCTTCGTCATCGACCGTGAGGGATCCGCGCCGCCCTTCGATCGAGCCATCGTCGAACACGGTGACGCCGCGCGCCGCAACCTGCTCCCCGATCCGCCCCGAGAACGCCGATGTTCCCTTGCGGTTGAAGTCGCCTTCCAGGCCATGGCCAACCGCCTCGTGCAGTAGAATGCCGTTCCAGCCGGCGCCCAGCACCACATCCATCTCACCGGCGGGGCAGTCGATGGCGTCCAGGTTGACCAGGGCCTGACGAAGGGCTTCTTCAACCTGTTCGCGCCAGCGCTCGGGCGTGATCCAGGCTTCGAAGCCGGCCCGGCCGCCGGCGCCCGATGAACCGTTTTCCCGCCGACCGTCCTTTTCCACCGTCACCTGGACATTCAATCGCGCCAGCGGTCGGACGTCGCGAATCAGGCGTCCATCGCCGCGCAAAATCTCCACTACCCGCCGTTCGCCGGCCAGCGAGGCCATAACCTGGGCGACCCGTGGGTCCCGGGCCCGGGCGAAGGCGTCGATTTCCTGGAGCAGAGCGACCTTGTCGGCGAACCCGGGCGAGGCCAACGGGTCTTCATCGCCGTAGAGGTGCGTGTTGGTGTCCCGGGGTCCTTCGGCGGCGACACCCGAATAGCCGCGTTTGGCCAGGGCCGCGGAAGCGCCGGCGCGGCCGATCGCCGCCGCCGAGATCTCACTGGCGTGCGCATAGCCGGCGGTTTCACCGGCCACTACGCGCAGACCGAACCCTTCAGTAGAGTCATACGAGGCCGATTTCAGCCGTCCGTCGTCGAAGACGAAGGCTTCGCTCTCCGACCGCTCCAGGAAAATCTCGCCGTCATCGGCCCCCGCCAAGGCCTGGCCTAGCAGGCGCCCAGCCTCGCGGACATCAACACCCGAGGCTTCGAGAATGGAGGGCGCCAGAACGGGAGCATTCATGGGGATTTCGTCTTCATGGAAAAACGCGAAACGGGAAGGTTGTAAATAGGGGGCCTGGGCCGCCTATGAAATGACCATATCACTCTAAGGTCGTCGAGCCCGGTGCGTGGCGCTCAATCGTCTTGGCAATATCGTTCGTAGCGCGTATGCACCCGCAACGAAGGGCCGGGGGTGGTGTTTGGCGCGCGGGTCGCCTCATCGACGCTGGCCTTTTTCGATTTGCGTGTCGGCGAGGCGCGCCCCCGGCGCCCCCGGGGGCAGTCATCCCGGCGGAACGGGCCGAGAGGAACATGCAGTCTGTTTTTTCACGGATGAGGCGGCTCGCGGCCGGTATGTCATCGCTCACGATCGGCCTGGCGTTTAGCGCCGGGGCGTTCGCCGAGGAGGTCGTCGGTCAGCCGGTCAACGGCGCCCTGGGTCTACAGCCGGCGGCGTCGCAGATTCGTCGCGACGTGATCAGTTTTCACGACAATATCCTGTTGCCGATCATCGTGGCCATCACCCTGCTCGTGCTGGTGCTGCTGATCGTCGTGGTGGTGCGCTTCAATAAACGCGCCAACCCGACGCCGGCCCGGTTCAGCCACAACACTCCCATTGAAGTGGCGTGGACCGTGGTTCCGGTTCTGATTTTGATGTTCATCGCCATCTTCTCGTTCAAGCTTCTCTTCGAAGAGCATGACATGCCAAAACCCGACCTGACGGTGAAGGTGGTGGGACGGCAATGGAACTGGGACTACGAATACCCCGACCAGAAGATCGCGGCGTACACCTCCACGCCCCTCACGGCGGAAGAGGCGTCAAACAAACACGTCCCCTATCTGCTTGCCGCCAGCGATCCGCTCGTGGCGCCGGTAGGCAAGGTCGTGCGCGTTCAGGTGACCGCCGAGGACGTGATCCACTCATTCTCCGTGCCCGCGTTCGGCATCAAGATCGACGCCATCCCGGGTCGCCTCAATCAGACCTGGTTCAAGGCCGACCGCACGGGCGTCTTCTATGGCCAGTGCTCGCAGCTGTGCGGCATCAATCACGCCTACATGCCCATCGAAGTACATGTGGTCAGTCAAGCCGAGTTTGACGCCTGGGTCGCCAGCAAAGGCCCCAAGCCCGCCGTGTTGGCTTCGGCCGCGCCAACGCCAGCGACGCCCGCCGTCGCGGCGGTTCACTGAATTCTGTTCGAGGGAGCTCAAGCATCATGGCTGATCTGGCCGACGCCCACGGACGAGACGCCCACGCCGATGCGCACGGCGGTTACGGCTCGCATAGCGGCGCACCCGGGTTCTTCACTCGCTGGTTCCTGTCCACCAATCACAAGGATATCGGAACGCTCTACATCATCTTCGCCATCCAGGCGGGGATCATCGGGGCGCTGTTTTCTGGCCTGATCCGCTGGGAATTGGCCGAGCCGGGCTTGCAGGTCTTCGTCAAGGGCTCGCTACTCGATCATCTCGGGATCGTGGAGGCCTCCAAACACGGCTATTACGTCGTGGTTACCGGCCACGCCCTGATCATGATCTTCTTCATGGTCATGCCGGCCATGATCGGCGGTTTCGGCAACTGGTTCGTGCCTCTGATGATCGGCGCGCCGGATATGGCCTTCCCGCGGATGAACAATGTCAGCTTCTGGCTCCTGGTGGCTTCCTGGTGCATGCTGCTCACATCGATGTTCGTCGACGGCGGGCCGGGCAAGGGCTTTGGCGGCGGCTGGACACTTTATCCGCCCCTTTCGACCATAGGTCATACGGGTCCGGCCATGGACTGCGCGATCCTGTCGGTTCACCTTGCCGGCGCCAGCTCGATCCTGGGCGCCATCAATTTCATAACGACCATCTTCAACATGCGGGCGCCAGGGATGACCATCCACCGCATGCCCCTGTTCGTCTGGTCGATCCTGGTGACGGTGTTCCTGTTGCTGCTGTCGCTGCCGGTTCTGGCCGGGGCCATCACCATGCTGCTCACCGACCGCAATTTCGGCACCCATTTCTTCGACGCGGCCGGCGGCGGCGACCCGGTAATGTACCAGCACCTGTTCTGGTTCTTCGGTCACCCGGAGGTCTACATCCTGATCATCCCGGGATTCGGTATGATCAGCCACATCGTCTCGACATTCTCGCGCAAGCCGGTGTTTGGCTATCTGGCCATGGCCTACGCCATGGTGGCCATCGGGTTCCTGGGCTTCATCGTCTGGGCGCACCACATGTTCACCGTCGGCATGCCGATCAACCTGCAGGCGTATTTCGTGGCCGCCACCATGGTCATCGCGGTGCCGACCGGGGTTAAGGTGTTTTCGTGGATCGCCACCATGTGGGGCGGCTCGATCGAGTTCAAGACACCCATGTTGTGGGCGATCGGCTTCATCTTCCTGTTCACCGTGGGCGGCGTCACCGGCGTGGTTCTGGCCAACGCCGGCATCGACTACTCCCTTCACGACTCCTACTATGTGGTGGCCCACTTCCACTATGTGCTCAGCCTGGGCGCCGTGTTCGCCATCTTTGCCGGCTTCTACTACTGGTTCGAGAAGATGTGGGGCGTGCGCTACAACGAGTTCCTGGCCAACATGCACTTCTGGATCACCTTCGTCGGGGTGAACATCATCTTCTTCCCGCAGCACTTCCTGGGTCTGCAGGGCATGCCGCGCCGCACCGTCGACTACCCGGTCGCCTTTGCTTACTGGAACAAGATTTCCTCTTATGGCTACGCCATTACCCTGGTGGGTCTGGTGGTGTTCCTCGTAGTGCTCGCCGAAGCGATCGCTCGCCGTCGCCCGGCCCGCGCCAATCCGTGGGGCGAAGGCGCGACGACCTTGGAGTGGACGCTGTCTTCGCCGCCGCCATTCCACCAGTTCAATGAGCTGCCGGTGATCCACGCCGAGGCCCATTGACCCGTCACGCCGCTATGTCGCCAGGTCAGGTCTTCGTCCCCGCCACGGCCAATTCGGTTGGGGCGACGGTCGAGGCCGCCCGCTGGCAGGACTATCTGTCGCTATTGAAGCCCAGGGTGATGTCCCTGGTGATCTTCACCGCCTTCACCGGCATGGTCTGCGCCGGCGGCAATATGCATCCCTTGCTCGCGGCGGTGGCCATCCTGTGCATCGCCGTGGGCGCCGGGGGCTCGGCGGCGCTGAACATGGCCTATGACGGCGACATCGACGCTTTGATGCGCCGCACCAGACGCCGCGCGGTGCCGTCGGGGCGTGTGCAACCCGCCGACGCCCTGGCCCTTGGGGTCGCCCTGTCGCTGTTTTCCGTCGGCATCATGGGTCTGGCGATCAACGTCCTGGCGGCCGGTCTGCTGGCCTTCACCATCCTGTTCTACGCGGTTGTCTACACCCTGTGGCTCAAGCGCCGCACGCCTCAAAACATCGTAATCGGCGGTCTGGCCGGGGCTCTGCCTCCGGTGGTCGGCTGGGCGGCGGCCAGCGGCCACGCGCCCCTGAACGCCTGGCTCCTGGTGGCGATCATCTTCATGTGGACGCCGCCGCACTTCTGGGCGCTGTCGCTCTATACGAAGGGCGACTACGCCGAGGCCGGCGTGCCGATGATGCCCGTGGTCAAGGGCGTGGCCAGCACGCGCCGCCAAATCCTGGCCTACAGCCTGCTCCTGGCCGTCGTGGGGGTCGCCCCCGCCTTCACCGGTCTCGGTGGTCCGATCTATCTGGCGGTTTCATCGCTTTTCGGCCTCGGCTTCGCGGCCCTGGCGGTCCGCCTGTGTTTCAGCCGGGCGGGGGAGCCCGCGCCACCGCTGCCCGCCGGGCGCAAGGAAGGGCTCTATGACGTTCGCCTCGCCGCCCGTCCGGCGCGCGATCTGTTCGCCTTTTCCCTTCTCTATCTGTTCGTGCTGTTCGCCACCCTGCTGGTGGAGCGCATTCCGATCGTCCAAGGCTTGGTGGCGCGCGCGTGAGCAACCCAAACGACGAAGACGCCAAGGCCGCCCGGGCGCGTAGTGGCCGAAACATCCTGCTGGCGCTGAGTCTGCTCGCCTTCGTCGTGATCGTCTTCGTGATCACCGTGGTCAAGATCAGCGGCAATGTCGTCACCCACTAGCGCCCCGGCGCGGAACGCCCGCCTGGCTTCCATCTGCGCGGCGGTGTTCGTCGTCATGGTGGGCGCGGCCTTCGCGGCGGTCCCGTTCTATCGCGCGTTCTGCCAGGCCACCGGCTTCAACGGCGCGGTCAGACGGGCCAGCGCCACGGCGCCCGACGCGGTGTCCGACGCCACGGTGGTCGTCCGGTTCGACACCAACGTCCACGGAATCGACTGGCGGTTCGAACCGGTTCAGGGCAGTCAGACCGTCCATTTCGGTGAGAATAAGCTCGCCTTCTTTCGAGCCACCAATATTGGCCGTAGAGCCGTGACGGGTCGGGCGATCTACAACATCCTGCCCGAGGCTGCGGGACCATATTTTTCTAAGCTTGAGTGTTTCTGCTTCAAGAACCAGACCCTGGCGCCCGGCCAGAGCGCTGAGTTCCCGGTCGTCTACAAGGTCGATCACCGTTACGCCGAAGATCGCGATACCCGGACCCAGGCCGAGATCACCCTGTCCTACACCTTCTTTCCCGCTGTCACCGAGACGGGCAAACTGGCGCGGACGGCCTCGCCGGCTGCTTCGCCTCTTGGCGGACGGTCACGGGCAAGGTTATAGAACCAGCGAAATTTCATAGACGCCAAGCGTGTCCCATGGGCGCGGCCGGCGGGGGTTAAAGAAGGCTCAATCCACGACATGGCTCATGAAGGCGTCAAGCACGACTACCATCTGGTCAATCCCAGCGCCTGGCCGCTGGTCGGGTCGGTGTCCGCGGTGGCCCTGGCCCTGGGCCTGGTGATCGGCCTCAAGGGTCTGTTCGGCCTGCCCAAGGGCGATTGGTGGATACTGGCCCTCGGCTTTGCCGGGGTCATCCTCACCTTCATCGGCTGGTGGAGCGATGTCGTCAAGGAAGCCAATGAGGGCGATCATACCCCGGTGGTGGCGATCGGCCTGCGCTACGGCATGATCCTGTTCATCGCCTCGGAGGTGATGTTCTTCGTGGCGTGGTTCTGGGTATTTTTCGAAATGGCCCTTTTTCATCACGTACGCGCCACCTCTTCGGTGGATGATGTCCGCGCCGCCTGGGCCAATTGGCCGCCCAAGGGCATCGAGACCGTCCCGGCTTTCGAATTGCCGCTGGTCAACACCCTGACCTTGCTGCTCTCCGGCACCACCGTGACCTGGGCGCACCACGCGCTGCAGACCGGCGACCGCAAAGGAGCGAAAATCGGTCTTGCCCTGACTATCGCGCTGGGAGTGATGTTCACACTGGTTCAGGCCTATGAATACAATCATATCCTGACCGAGAAGCTGTTCTACGGCCCAGAAGCCGCCAACGCCGGTCTCTATGGTTCGTCGTTTTTCATGGCCACCGGATTCCATGGCTTCCATGTGATCATCGGCACCATTTTCCTCACGGTCTGCCTGGCGCGGTTGATGAACGGCGCCTTCACGCCCAAGCAGCACTTCGGATTCGAGGCGGCGGCCTGGTACTGGCACTTCGTCGACGTGGTCTGGCTGTTTCTGTTCAGCTTCCTCTATGTGATCTTCGGGTCCGGCTGGGGTCATTGACGCAGGCCGCCACGGTCAATCCCCTGCTGGCCGGCGCACTTGGTCGTTGCCCCAACTGTGGGCAGGGACCGCTCTACGCCGGTTTTCTCAGTCTGACCCCGGTCTGCGCCGTCTGCGCCTATCCGCTTGCCAAGGCCGACAGCGGTGACGGTCCGGCGGTTTTCGTGATCCTCGTCGTGGGTTTTCTGATCGTGTTTTCGGTCCTGTTCACCGAGATCGTCTATCACCCGCCGGTGTGGGTCCATCTGATCGTGTGGCTCCCCCTCGGCGCCGCGCTTTGCCTGGGATTGTTGCGCCCGATGAAGGGGCTGATGATCGCGGCTCAGATTCGCAACAAGGCTTCCCAGCACCGGCGCGACGGACAGGCGTGAGACGTCCCCCGGTCGCCCTGACCCTCACCACCGCCGTGGCGTTGGCGATCCTGATCTGCCTCGGGGTCTGGCAGCTGTATCGTATGGCCTGGAAGCAGGATCTCCTGGCACGCGTGGCGGCCCTGCGCGTCGCACCAGCGCGGCCGATCGATCAGCTCTTGGAGATCGACGGCCAGGCAAGCGACATCGAATATCGCCGGGCGGCGGTCCGGTGCGAGCCCTCCGCGACCCTGCGGCGCGACGCCTATCGCTATGCGGTTCCGGATGGTCAGGTCGGCTGGCGGCTGGTCAGCGCCTGCCATCTACTGTTGGGGCGTTTCGATGGCATCCTGCTGGATCGTGGAGTGGTGACCCGGTTCACGGGGGCCATGGCGCCGACATCGGCGTCGTTTCCCGACCCGGCCGTCGCGATCGGAGTCTTGAGGCGGCCAGGCGGCAAGCCCTGGCTTGGGCCGGCGGAAACCAGCCCGGTCCCCGGCGCCCGGGTGTTCAGGGTTCTGGATGCCGCCGCGCTCAGCGCGATCGCCGCCGACAATGGTCTCAGCCGCCCAGCGCCCTACCTCCTGGCCGTCGAGTCGGAGATTCCTGGCCCCCCAGGGGTTGTCCCAGCCGCCTTGCCGCAGGATATACCCAACAACCATCTCGTCTACGCGCTGACTTGGTTCGCCCTCGCGGCGGTGATGGTGTCGTTTTATGGCGCGATGCTCTTCCGAAGGCGGACTGGCCGGTGAAATACATATCCACCCGCGGCGAATCTCCGCCGCTTGGTTTCGTGGACACCCTTCTGGCCGGTCTCGCGCCGGACGGGGGCCTCTATTGTCCGGAGGCGTGGCCAATAGTGTCGCCCGAGGACATCGAGGCGTTCGCGGACCGTCCTTACGCCGAGGTCGCCGCCGACATTCTGGGTCGCTTTGTCGGGGGCGAGATACCTTCGGAGGTCCTCGTTCGCCTGTGCGCCGACGCCTATGCGTCCTTCGATCATCCGGCGGTGACGCCGCTCGTGCAGCTGGGTCCGAACCGGTTCCTGCTCGAGCTGTTCCACGGGCCGACTCTGGCCTTCAAGGACGTGGCCATGCAGATTCTGGCCAGACTCTATGCCCACGTCCTGGCGCGAAGCGGCCGGACCATGACCATCGTCTGCGCCACTTCGGGTGACACCGGCGGCGCGGCGGTGGAGGCGTTCGCCGGCCTGGACCATGTGCGCATCGTGGCGATGTTTCCCGAGGGGCGGATTTCCGAGGTTCAGCGTCGCTTCATGACCACCACCAATGCCGCCAACGTGCGATCGGTGTCCGTTGATGGCGATTTCGATGACTGTCAGGCCATTCTCAAGTCGTTATTCCAGGACGAGTCCTTTGCTGGGGCGGTGAACCTCTCGGCGGTAAATTCGATCAATTTCGCGCGTATCATCGCCCAGAGCGTCTATTTCTTCACCGCCGCCGCGGCGCTCGGCGCGCCCGGGCGGTCGATGCGCTTCGTCGTGCCGACGGGCAATTTCGGCGACGCCTTCGCCGGTTACGCGGCCCGGCTGATGGGCTTGCCCATCGACGGGATCACCGTGGCCACCAACGCCAATGATATCATGGCGCGGGCGCTGACCTCGGGCGACTATCGCCGGGGTCCGGCCACCGCCACCCAGAGCCCGGCGATGGACATTCAGGTGGCCTCGAACTTCGAGCGACTCTATTTTGAATGCGCGGGACGGGACGCGGGCGCCACCGCCGGGGCGTTCCGCGCTTTCGCCGCCGAGGGCGCGATAGTTCTGCCGTCGGCGGTGCTGGCCGCCATGGCCGAGGTCTTTGACGCTGTCGCGGTCAGCGAGACGCGGACGGCTCAGACGATCGCCGACACGTTTAGTCGCACCGGTGAAATGATCGATCCCCACACGGCTGTCGCCGTGGCCGGCGCCCAAAACGTCCGACCCCACCCGGGCAACCAGCCTCTGATTGTCATCTCCACCGCCCATCCGGCGAAGTTCCCCGACGCGGTCGGCGCGGCCGTCGGAACTGTTCCGCCGCCGCCCTCGGCGGTGCGGGCGCGCGCGAATCTGGCGGAGCGCATCGACCGGCTGCCGGCCAACGCCGAAGCCGTGAAGCGCTACGTCCATGATTTCGCGGCTTCATGAGTCAAATGTCCGCGATCCCGCCGCGCCAACACCAGCTCTCCAATGGTGTTGTCTTGATCTGCGATCCAGTACCTGGGTTCGAGACCTTCGCCTTGTCGGTTGTGGCTGGGCGCGGCGCCCGGTGGGAAGACCCATCCCGGTCGGGCTGGTCGCATCTGCTCGAACACATGGTTTTCAAAGGGGCCGGCAGTCGATCGGCCCGGGAGATCGTCGAAACCATCGAAGCGGATGGCGGCCAGCTCAACGCCGCCACGGGACATGAGCGGACCAGCTTCCAGGTGCGCGCGCTGGAGGGTGGACTGCCTTTGGCCTTGTCCGTAGTCGGTGATCTGGTGCGTCACCCCACCCTGGACCCCGACGATCTGGCGAGGGAAAAGCAGGTCGTCGCCCAGGAGATCGCCGAGGCGACCGACACTCCGGATGACCAGGTGTTTGAACTGGCCCAGGCGGCCGCCTTCGCCGGACAGTCACTTGGCCGGCCAATTCTCGGATCGGCCACCAGTATCGCGCCGGCCGACCCCGCCGCGCTCGAAGCCTGGCGGGCCATGCTCTACGCGCCGGACCGGCTGGTGGTAAGCATCGCCGGCGCCGTGGACGAAGATGAATTTCTTCGCCTTGCCGAAGCCGCGTTCGGTGGAGCGACCGCGGCCGTCCACCCCGCCGCGGACCCCGCCAGGTTCACCGGTGGTCATGCCATGGAACGCCGAAAGCTTGAGCAGGCCCACGTCGTCTTCCTGCTCCCGGCGCCCAGCATAGCGGACCCGGCCTATTGGCCGTTTCGCGTTTTCGTGGAGGCCCTGGGCGGGGGCATGTCGTCGCGTCTGTTTCAGGAGGCCCGCGAGCGTCTTGGCCTGGCCTATGCCATCGACGCCTATGGCGAGGCCTATGCCGATGTGGGCGTACTGGGGGTCTATGCCGGCTGCGCGCCCGCCGACGCGGGCCGTCTGGCGGAGGTAGCGGCCGGTCAGATCAGGACCTTGCTTGCCAATGCGGACGCCGATGAGCTCCGTCGTTCCAAGGCCCAGCTCAAGGCGGCGCTGTTCATGGGGCGTGAGTCCCTTCTGGCCCGGGCCGAGCAGGCGGCGGCGCAGCACCTCGGTCTTGGCGTGCTCAGGCCGGCTTCGGCCTTCGCCCAGGCCATCGACGCTGTGACCCGAGAGGATATCGCCGATCTGGCGCCGATACTGCTGGCGCCTGGCCGCTCGACCGTCAGCGTTCTTGGACCCAAGGCCGCGATGGATGCATCCAGCCGCTTCGAGGCGTTGCTATTCAGCTGACCCATGCGAGGCTGACCCGTACGAGACTGTTGGCCAACACGGAAATCGGCGCCAAGATCGACCGACATGGCCCTTCTTGACTGGATTGCCGCCGACCAAGACCTTCGCCTCGAGGGCGCCGCCGTTCGCCTTCGACCCCACAGGTCGGCGGATTTTCCCGAATGGGCGGCCTTGCGCGAGGCTTCCCGGGACTTCCTGCAGCCCTGGGAGCCCACTTGGCCCAACGACGATTTGACAAGGCCCGCCTATCGGCGGCGACTGGCCGCCTATGCCCAGGATATGGATCGTGGCGCCGCCTACCCGTTCCTGATCTTTCGGCGAGGTGACGACGCCCTGGTAGGGGGCATTACACTTTCGAATATCCGCCGTGGCGTGGCCCAGATGGGGTCGCTCGGCTACTGGATCGGCCGACCCTTCACGCGGCGCGGATATACGGTGGACGCAGTCCGGTCCGTCACTGGCTTCTGCTTCAGCAGGCTGCGCCTGCACAGGGTCGAGGCTGCCTGCATACCCACCAATATGGCGTCCCAGGCGGTTCTGCGCCGCGCGGGGTTCCAGCCGGAGGGGCTTGCGCGGGACTATCTGCGCATCGACGGCGTCTGGCGCGACCATCTGTTGTTCGGTTTGGTTTCGCCGACAGCCGGCGATTGATCAGGCCCGGCCCGGCTGGGCGGACAGGTGCTCTGGCGACACCCCGATCTTGGCGAGCGCCCGGGACCATTTGTGTTCATGGTCGTCATCGAACACCAGGCCCTCGTCGGCTTCGCAGGTCAGCCAGACACTGTCACGAATCTCGCGCTCCAGTTGCCCGGCGTCCCATCCCGCATAGCCGACAGCCATCGCCGCGCGGCGCGGCCGCCGATCAGCTCCCGCCAGAACCTCAAGGATCTCGCGCGACGCGGTCAGCATCAAGTCGCCATTGACGGTCAGACCTTCAGGGCCTGGACTGGAATCGCGGGTGTGAAGGACGAAACCCCGTTCAGGCTCGACCGGACCGCCCATGAGAACCAGTTCGGCGGGCGCCCCCGGACCCGCCACGACGCCCAGGCGGCCGAGGAGATCGGCGATCGTCAGCCCTTCGACCGGACGGTTGACGGTCAGGCCCATCGCGTGAGTCTGGTCGTGCTCGCACAGAAGGATCACGGCCCTCTCGAACCGGGGATCCCCGATCCCCGGCATCGCCACCAGCAAGCGGCCGGCGAGATAGGACGTGGAGGTTGTCGTCATGCCGGGGAGGATCGCGACTCGACGCGGCCGAATCAACCCCATAACGACCACTCACCCTTGGCGTGAAGGCTTGCGGTCTCTAATGAGACGCCAATGCAAGCCCAGGCTCAAAAGCCGTCAGGCCAGAAAACCAAAGGAGCGACCCCATGACCGTCAAAGTCGGCGACACCGTCCCCAGCGCAACCTTCACCACGTTTGGCCCGGACGGCCCCCGTCCGGTCACCAGCGATGAGCTGTTCAAAGGCAAGACCGTGGCTCTGTTCGCCGTGCCGGGAGCCTTCACTCCAACCTGCTCGGCCAAGCATGTTCCTGGCTTCAAGGCTCATGCCGCCGAGATCAAGGCCAAGGGCGTCGACACCATCGCGTGCCTTTCGGTCAACGATGTGTTCGTGATGAAGGCCTGGGGCGAAGACCAGGGCGTCGGCGACGATATCCTGATGCTGGCCGACGGAAACGGCGATTTCACCAAAGCCGTGGGCCTTGAGTTCGACGGCGCGCGGTTCGGCATGGGTCTGCGCTCACAGCGTTACTCGGTGATCGTCAAGGACGGCGTTGTCGCGGAGCTCAACGTTGAACAGGGTGGCGAGTTCAAGGTCTCCACGGCCGAATACATGCTGGCTCAGCTCTGAGCCCACGCACTCGAAAAGCCAGAAAGACCAAAAAAAGGCCGCCCCTTGGGCGGCCTTTTCCGTGCCCGGCCGCTCGCTGGATTTCAGCTGGCGAGAGCGGCCGCCTTGGCCCGCCGCCGCGTCGCCACGCCCACGAGGCCGCAGCCCAACAGAAGCATCGACCAGGTTCCGGGCTCTGGAACCGCCGAGGGCAGGCCAACCAACTTAAACCCGGCGGTGATGGTCGGCAGGGTCACATTCGAGATCCATGTGCCCCACCTTGTGCCTCCAGTGCCGCCGGGATGGCCATTGGCGACGTCGTTGGGCTCACGCGCGAACTCGCCGATCACCCAGAAGCTGTTCGGGTCATTGGGATCGACGCTGACCTGGGAATAGTCACCCCACCGCTGGCGGCCCGCCGCCACCGATCCGTCGACCGAGCCATTGTGGTAGTCGTTAGTGTTGCTGACATGCAGCAGAACCGTTCCGGTATTGACCAGCACTCCCTTGGGCGTCGATGAGAATGTCTGGGCGAAGACGCTGATCGTGCCATCCAAGGGGCTGGAGCCGGAACGATCGTAACCGATCACCACCCCGCCCTTGATGTTCACGGCGATCGACCCTTGAAAATAGTCATAGCCGTCGCCGTTGCCGCCAATCGTGCCTTCCTGAATCAGGGCGTTGGTGGCCGCGTTCGACACCGTCCACACAATCGCCGTGTGATCGGAACCCGTGGGCGTGACCGTGTGAACCGCGTAGATCAGCCCACCACGCTCATAGACGGCACTCGAAACACGGTCATCCAGGGTGTCGATCACGCGCGGGTTACCGGCGCTCGGCTGCCGGCCCGGACTGTTGGCGTCGTAGGTCTTCGTGTGGAGATAGTTGGTGGGACCCACCGTGGCCCCGGAGGTGCCGGGGTTGCCAACGGTGTAGGTGACTATGTCAGGTTGCTGGATGCTGACCGCGAGAATCCGTCCGGAGTCGGTGGTTCCCACCTGATTGACGCCTTGTATGGAGAAGCCGGGGTCGGCGCCGTTGAGCACGTCGCTCAGGGAGGTGAAGATCTGCTTTATGGTTGTGACATGGGGATTGGCTGAAAACAGATCGCCACGCCGGATGATATTCAGCGTCTCGCCGGCATAGTTTCCGGCGGCGGTGAAATTATTCGTGCCGATATAGACGGCCTTGCTGTCGAGGGCCAAGGTCGGATAGTCGGCTATGCCACCGGAATAGCCAGTGAAGGAAGTCGACTTCCACGTGCCGAGAGCGTCGGACGTATTGGAAACAGCGATTTGTATGGTGTCGAGGCTGGATGCGAAGGATTCGACGATCCATCTGTTGGAAAGCTTATCATACAGGATACGCGCGTCGCCATTGTTCAACGGCAAGCCGTTGGGATAGGCGCCTTCGGTCCGGCCGGCGGCGGTCCAGAATGCGCCGTCCGAGATCAGCGCCTGCTGCTGGCCAGTGCTTTTGTCGTAGATCGCGTAGCCGCCGTTGGTGGTCTCCATGAACTGACTGGCGCCCACCGCGCCGTGAGTGTCGGGCGGGATGAAGCTGAAGCCACCATTGATGGCGCGGGTGTCGTATTGGGAAACGCCCTCGAAGCTCAAGGAGCTTGGCGCGCCCGACAGACCGACCTTGCCCGCCGTACCCTTTGTATAAGCACCGCCTGGCGTCACCGGCATGTCGTTTGGTCCGAGAATCTGCGCGCCGCCGTCATACTCAAGGTAGGCCGGGTCGTTCGTGCGGGCATTCGCGGCGGACGCCATAAGGGTGAACGCGCAAGCCGCGAGTAGCGAGGTTTTCAACATGACTGGTTCCTCTGAATCATGGTCGCAGGCGACAAACGCCGGACACATGTGTGTTGGAACCAAGGTCGCGCCGTTTCCGCATTGTGTCCATACGGAAAGATGTCGATCTCAAGCGCGGGCCGCGACCATCATGACCGAACGTCACCGGCCCTTGACATCATGCGCCCATGGACTCCGGCGTCGCCCGGAACAGGTCGATGGAGCCCTGGCTGACGGCCTGGGATAGCGCCGGCGCCTGGGCCAGGACCTGTTCTGAAAATACCCGGGCAAGGCCGATACGGGTGCGCCAATAGTCCTTATCGCCTTCCCCCGCCGCGATGTGTTGCGAGGCCGCCAGGGCGCCTTTGGCCAGCATCCAGCCGCCGATCACATCGCCCAGCAGTTTCAGATACGGCGTTGCGCCGGCCAGGGCGTCCGGTTGGGCGTGACCGCGGCGTTCAAGCATCCAGCCGGTGGCCGATTGCACCGCAGCGAGGCCTGCTTCCAGTCGCGCGCCGATGGTGTGCAGCCAGGCGTCGTCGGCGCTCTTCAGAGCCGAGGCGGTGGGGAAGATCTCCGCCACCAGTTCCCGCACCGCCTTGCCCTTGCCGATGGCCAGCTTGCGTCCCATCAGATCGATGGCCTGGATGCCGTTGGTGCCCTCATAGATCGGCAGGATACGGGCGTCGCGATAGTGCTGCGCCGCGCCGGTTTCCTCAATGAAGCCCATGCCGCCGTGAATTTGCAGCGCCATCGAGGCGGTTTCCACGCCCATGTCGGTCGACCAGGCCTTGGCGATCGGGGTCAGCAGATCCTCGCGCATCCTGGCCGCTTCCCGGTCCACCGGGTTGGTGGCGAACCGCGCCAGGTCGGCGGCGACGGCGGTGGAGAGGCACAGGCCCCGGGCCGCCTCGATCCGCGCCTTCATCAGCATCAGGCTGCGCCGCACGTCTGGGTGGTCGAACAGGCGCGAGGGCGAAGCGCCGGTCCAGGCCGATCGGCCCTGCTTGCGCTCCAGGGAAAAGGCCAGGGCCTGCTGATAGGCCCGCTCGGCGATCGCCACGCCCTGCACCCCGACCTGCAGGCGGGCGGCGTTCATCATCACGAACATGGCCGCAAGCCCCTGATTTGGCGCGCTCACGAGCTCGGCCTTGGCGTCTTCGAACAGCATCACGCAGGTGGGCGAAGCGTGGATGCCCAGCTTGTGCTCGATGCTTGCCGGCCGGAGGGTGTTGGCGACGCCTAGTGAACCGTCCTCGGAAACCAGAACCTTGGGCGCCAGAAACAGCGACAGGCCGCGTGAGCCGACCGGGGCGCCGGGCAGCCGCGCGAGGACGAGGTGGATGATATTTTCAGCAACGTCATGATCGCCCCAGGTGATGTAGATCTTCTGGCCGGTCAGCCGATAGCCGCCGTCGCCGTCCGGTTCCGCTCGTGTGGTGATGCCACCCAGGTCAGACCCCGATTGGGGCTCGGTCAGGTTCATGGTGCCGGTCCATTCACCGGAAACCAGTCGCGGCAGATAGAGCGCCTTCTGGCGGTCCGTGCCATGGGCGCTCAGCGCCTCGATGGCCGCGAGCGTCAGCATCGGACACAGGCCGAAAGCCATGTTGGAGGCCTGGATCATCTCGAAGACGGCGATTTCCAGCGCCTTGGGCAGGCCCTGTCCGCCAAACCGCGGATCGGCGGACAGGCCGTTCCAACCGCCCTGGGCGAAACCCCCGTAGGCAGCCGCGAAACCCGGCGCGGCGCGGACCCGACCATTCTCGAACCGCGCGCCGGCGACGTCGCCGGGTCTGTTGAGAGGCGCCAGCACATCCGCCGAAAACGAGCCTGCCGCTTCGAGGACCGCCGCCACCGTCTCGGCGTCGGCCGCCGGGAACGCCGCCTCCAGCCGGGCGAACTCGGCCGCCTCCGTAAGGGAAAACAGCAGGTCGCGAACGGGGGCCTTGTAGCTCATGAACGATCCTTTGGGTCTTGGTCTTGTCGGCGAGGCCTATCTAGAACAATTTAGGCGTCCGCGATAAGTCAGAGCGTGATATCGGGCGCGCATCGTCCAAAGGGTCCCTCTCCATGGCGTCGCTTCGCCCCATCCGATCGCAAAGCCGATACAATGGAGTGGCGATGAGCCTGCATTGGCTGATCGCGGCCCTGATCATCACCAACATCGGCCTGGCCTGGTATTTCAACAGCCTGACCGGGCTACCGAAGATACCCCCGATCCAACTGCACAAATCGATCGGCATAACCGTGCTGTTGCTAAGCCTCGCGCGTCTGGCGTGGCGGCTGACCGTGCCCCCGCCACCTCTGCCGGACTCCGTCTCGGGCTGGCAGCGGATCGCGGCCGCCGCGGTCTATGTGTTGTTCTACGCGGTCATGATCGGCATGCCGCTCAGCGGCTGGGCCCTATCATCCGCTAGCGCGATTATCCGGTTCAAGCCCATCATCCTGTTCGGCGTTGTCCATTGGCCGACGATCACGCCCCTGGCCGATCTGCCCCCGGCCGAAATGAAACAGGCGCACGACGGCTTCACGACCGTCCATCAGCTCTTGGCTCTGCTGGCCTATGCCCTGATCGCGCTGCACGTGGCCGCCGCCTTGCGCCACCTTTTGCTTCTGAAGGATGGCGTGATGGGTCGCATGGTTCCCTTCCTCCGGGCCCCGGCCACATGAACCGGCGCGCCGCTATTTCGCTGGCGATCTCCACGGCGTTCGCGCCTCTGGCCGCGGTCGCCGCGCCGCCGCCGGCATGGGTCGTGGACAAGGCGGCCTCGTCGGTTCGTTTCACCTCGAGCATGGCGGGGGAGAGCTTTTCCGGCATTTTTCGCCGCTGGAACGCCGATATCCATTTCGACCCCGCCAATCTGGCCGGTTCGTCGGTGACCGCCACCGTCGAGGTCGCCTCCGTGACAACCGCGAACGCCGATCGGGATCAGGCTCTGCCGACCGACACCTTCTTCGACGCCGCGCACTTCCCGGTCGCCACATTTGTCGCCCGTGGCTTTTCGGCGCTGGGGCCGGGCCGCTACCAGGCCGCCGGCGTTCTCACCCTGCGAGGGGTCGGCAGGCCAGTAGTCCTGCCCTTCACCCTCGCCGTCAGTGGCGGAATGGCC
>JANYFU010000306.1 GCA_025359665.1 Caulobacteraceae bacterium | reverse complement strand
CTCGGTATCGCGGGCGCGGGCATGAGCGCGCTGGCTTCGATCCTGGCCGGCGAAGGCTACACTGTCTCGGGCTCCGATGACGGGGTGTTTCCGCCCGTCACCACATACCTGCAATCGCTGAACATTCCCTACCACATCGGCTGGGACGCGGCCGAAATCCCGCCGGATCTCGACGCCGCCGTGATCGGCTCCAGCGCGAAGCTGGACCTGGCCCACAATCCCGAACTGGCCGAGCTCATCCGCCGAGGCGTACCGCTCTACAGCTTTCCGGCTTTCCTCGCCCGCCACGTCGCCGGCCGCGACACTGTGGTGGTGGCCGGCAGTTTCGGCAAATCCACCGTGACGGCGCTCTTGGCCGTGATCCTGACCGAAGCCGGTGGCGATCCGGGCTATTTCATCGGCGCCGTGCCGCTCGATCTGCCCACCACCGGCGCGGCCGGCTCCGATCCGATCTTCGTGATGGAGGGCGACGAATACATCGTCGGCGGCGACGACCGCCGCTCAAAATTCCTGCTCTCTGACCCGCGCTCGCTGCTGGTCACCTCGCTGATCCACGACCACGTCAACGTCTTCCCGACCCTGGCCGACTACGAGGCCCCCTTCGCCCAGTTGATCGAGGGCCTGCCGTTGGACGCTCCGTTGGTCTGCGCCTATCCGTTCAAGGCGCTCCATCGTCTCACGGTCGGCCGGCGCGTAGTCTGGTATGGCCGCGAACACTGCCCGGGCTACTGCTCGGAAAACCTGCACATCGGCGAGGTCACCCGCTTCGACCTGGTCACCCCGTCCGGAGCCCGCATCGCGCTCGAAACCGAGCTGCTGGGCCTGCACAATATCGAGAATATCGTCGGCGCCGCGGCCTTGCTGCTCGAACGCGGCGACGTGACGGTTGAAGCCCTGCAACGCGGCGTCCGCCGCTTCCGGGGCGTCGCCCGGCGCCTGGACAAGAAGACCACAGCCTCCACCGTCCCGGCCTATGAGGGCTTTGGCTCTTCCTACGAAAAGGCCCGCTCGGCGATCGAGGCCGTCCTGCTGCATTTCCCCAACCGACCCTGCGTGGTGGTGTTCGAGCCCCACACCTTCTCCTGGCGCGACCCCGCCGCCCTGGCCTGGTACGACACGGTGTTCGAGGGTGTCGCCCGAGTCCTCCTGCTGCCCCCGCCCGACCACGGCGCCGGCCCCGCCCAGTCGACCCAGCGCCAGATCGCCGGCCGCATCGCCCAGGCCGGGATCTCGGTCACCGCCCTCGCCGGCGCCGACACGGTCCTGCAAAACCTCGAAGTCACTCTCGCCGGCGACGAGGTCATTCTCCTGCTCAGCTCCGGCTCACTGGACGGCTTGCCCGCCAGCCTGCCGCGAGCCCTGGAGGCCGCCTTTCCCCCGCCGACTTCGGCTCGTTGAATCCGGGGCCGAATCGGAATTCCGTCGGCGAAGGTGAGGTTTCCCACAGTCGCGCCCGGGGGCCATTTCATCCGGCTCCGATCTGTGAAACGCTCTCCGCCTGGGTACGGACGCCGCCATCCGGCGCCGATCCAAAGAGGGGGGATTCCATCATGTCGACAGTCGCCGACAGATTTCGCACGGGCAAGGAGAAGCTCTACGGTACGCTGATGTTGGTGTTTGGCGCCATTCTCTGGCCGATCTTCACCCTGGTGGTCCTCGCGGGCCTGTTCAGCCCCGTCCCCCAGGTCGCGGCCATGTCCTGGATCTATTTCAGCTACGGCGTCGCCATCGCGCTGTTCGTCTGGCTCTCGGGCGGATTCTATCGCGCCACCGCCTTCGGCAACATGGTCCTGCTCGGCCCCAGCCAGTTCCCCGAACTGCACGCCATGGTGGTGGCCGGCGCCAAGGATCTGGGCATGGGCGAGCCGCCCCGGGCGTTCCTCTATAACTCCAACGGCCTGTTCAACGCCTTCGCCCGGCGTCTGCTCGGCGGCCGCTTTGTGTTCCTGACGTCGGCTCTAGTGGACGCCAGCAGCGACGACCAGGTGCGCTTCGTGATCGGCCATGAACTGGGCCACCACGCCGCCGGTCACTGCAATCCGTGGAAGAACCTGCTGAAACTGCCGGCCCATGCCGTGCCGTTCCTCGCCCCGGCCTATTCCCGCCAGAGGGAATTTACCTGCGACGCCATCGGCGGCCACCTCTCTAACGACCTGCCGGTGTCGCGCTCCGCCCTGATGATGCTGGGCTGTGGCTGTGGGCGCCTGAACGGCAAGATGAACCTCGAGGCCTTCATGGCCCAGGAGGCGATGATGCCGCCCACCTTCGGCTTCATCAACGAGAAGTTCCGCTCGCATCCGCGCCTGACGCGCAGAATGGCCGCCCTCAAGGCCCGAGGCGTGGACTTCAGCGCATGAGCCTCGGCGCCCTCTCGCGGCTGTCGCACGCCAGGAGCCGGTCGATCAGCCCGGAAAACTTCACCGGCGCAAAAGGCGCGGGCGGCATGTCCACCGACGGCCCCGCCGCCCACATGGCGCGGGGTCTGGGTCAGGGGTGGAAGGTGTCGCCGTTCATCGTCATTGCCTCGGGGGAGGAGCGGACGATCGCCGACATCGAAGGCCCTGGCGCTATCCAGCAGATCTGGATGACCATGGCCCGCGGCCGCTGGCGCCACACCATCCTGCGCATCTGGTGGGACGACCAGGAACACCCGTCGGTGGAATGCCCGATCGGCGACTTCTTCGCCTGCGGCTGGGAGAAGTTCGCCCAGGTCTCGTCCCTAGCGGTGTGCGTCAATCCGGGCCGGGGCTTCAACTGCTACTGGGAGATGCCGTTCCGGCGCCGCGCCCGGATCACCCTGACCAACCTCTCCGACGAGGCGGTGTATTGCTACTACCAGATCAACTACGAACTGGCGCCGGTCGAGCCGGAGGCCGCCTATTTCCACGCCCAGTTCCGGCGGACGAACCCGCTGCCCTACAAGGACGTCTACACCATCGTCGACGGGATCCAGGGCCAGGGCCACTATGTCGGCACCTACATGGCCTGGGGCGTCAATAACGCCGGCTGGTGGGGTGAGGGCGAGATCAAGTTCTTCATGGACGGCGACGTGGAGTTCCCGACCATCTGCGGCACCGGCACGGAGGACTATTTCGCCGGCGCGTATGACTTCGATCCGGGCGTGGTCGAGCGCGACCGCAAAAGCGCCTACGTCGAGTTCACCACCCCCTACGCCGGCCTGCCGCAGGTGATTCGCCCCGACGGCGTCTACCAGTCGCAACAGCGTTTCGGCATGTATCGCTGGCACATCACCGATCCGGTCCGTTTCGAGACCGACCTGCGCGTCACTATCCAGGCCCTGGGTTGGCGCACGGATAAGGACCGCCGCTATTTGCCGCTTCAGGACGATATCGCCTCGGTGGCTTTCTGGTATCAGACCCTGCCGACGGCCCCGTTCCCGACCTTGCCGGACCGCGACTATCTTGAGGTGATCTGAAGCCCGTGAGCCCCCTGTTTCGTCTGCCTCTGGCCGCCGTGCTGATCGGCGCGATGATTGCGTTGTCGGGTTGTGTTTCGCTGAATAGCGCCGACATTCCCTATGCGGCGCTGGACGCCAAATACACTTCGACCCAGTCCCATTTTCTGGACATGCGGGATGGTGTGCGGCTGCACTACAGGGATGAAGGCCCGCGCGGAACGCCGGTCCTGGTCATGGTCCACGGATTTTCCGCGTCGCTCCAGGCCTGGGAGCCATGGGTCGAGCGCCTCTCGCCCGACTACAGGATCATTAGTCTGGATTTGCCGGGGCACGGCCTGACCGAGGCGCCGACCTCTTACGCCCCCTCGATCGACGGCTACGCCGACCTTGTCGATACCCTGGTCGGCCGGCTTGGCGTGACCTCATATGTGGTGATCGGCAATTCCATGGGCGGAGCCGCGGCCTGGGACGACGCCCTGCGCCATCCGGGACATGTGCGGGCCTTGGTTCTGGTCGATGCCGCCGGCTGGCCGTTAAGCAAGTCCAAGGGCGTCCCGCCAGTGATGTACGCGCTTATGCGCAGCGGTGTCGGCCGCGCCGCGCTTGATCATGTCGACACCCGCCCGATGGCGACCTCGGGCCTGAAGAGCGCTTACGTCGACCCCCTCCTGGTCACCCCCGCCCTGATCGACCGCTATGTCGATCTTTCCCGCGCGCCCGGCCACCGCGACATGCTGCTGCGTATCCAGTCCCGCCCGGCCGCGCGCGTCACGCCCGACACCTTCAAGACCATCGCCGTCCCGACCCTGGTCATGCACGGTCAGGCCGACGCCTTGATCCCGGTCGCCGACGGCCGCGCCTTCGCCGCCGCCATCCCGGGCGCGAGATTGGTAACCTACCCCGGTGTCGGCCACGTCCCGATGGAACAGATCCCAGATCTGACCGCCCAAGACCTCCGCGCATTCCTGAAATCGCTCGCTCCGTCCCCGGCCCCCTCCACCGCTACGCGGTCCCCCTCCCCCAAAGAGGGAGGAGAAGGGCGTCTCTCTTCCCCCCCTGGGGGAAGTCCCCCCGAAGGGGAGGATGGGGGCTCCACCCCCCAAACCTCCGGGTTCCGACCTTGACTCTCCGCCTCGATGGCGGCGGGGAAACCCTGATCTTCCTCACATCCACCGAGGGCGCGCCGCGCCTCGCCTATTGGGGTCCGGCCCTCGGCGCCGGCGATCCTGCTCCCGCCTTGGCGGCGCTGCGGGACCGCCCACTCGGCGGCGGCATGCTCGACGATGGCGAGGCCCTGACCTGGTTGCCGCAGGCGGGGGAGGGGTTCACCGGCCACCCGACCCTGATCGGCCATCGCGGCGGTCAGGCCCTTATCGTCCAACTTTGCGAGGTCGGCCGGGATGTCTCGGCCCACGCGGCTGCGATCCGGCTGGCCGACACCCTGGCTGGCGTCGAATTGACCCTAACCCTGATCCTGGACGCCGCCACCGGTGTGCTCTCCAGCCGAACCCACCTGACCAATCTCGACAAGGAACCCCTTACCGTCGATTGGCTAGCCGCCGGCGCCTTCGAGTCGCCCCATGCCGAGCTGCTGACCTTCGATGGCCGCTGGGCTCGGGAGTTCATCCCCGTCCGCCAGACCCTGGCGACCGGCCAGATCGTCAAGGATAACCGCACTGGCCGAACCTCTCACCATTCCCCACCGTTTCTGATCGCCGGCGAGACGGGCTTTGGTGAGGCGCGTGGCGAGGCTTTCGCCCTCCATCTGGCCTGGAGTGGCGACCACCGCATTTTGGCCGAACGCCTGCGCGACGGCCGAATCCAGATCCAGCCCGGCGAACTGCTCGGCCCCGGCGAGATCATCCTGGGCCAGGGCGAGGCTTACCAAACCCCAACCCTCTACCTCGCCCGCTCCGAGGCCGGCCTGAATGGTCTGTCCGACCGCCTCCACCCGTTCGTCAGGAATGTCATTCTGGGCGGACGCCTGAACGCCAAACCCCGGCCGGTCCACTACAACACCTGGGAAGCGGTCTATTTCGATCACGACCGGGGAAAGCTCGAAACCCTGGCTCGGCTGGCCGCCGAGATCGGGGTCGAACGCTTCGTGCTGGACGACGGCTGGTTCAAGGGCCGGACCGGCGACCACGCCGCCCTCGGCGACTGGACCGCCGATCCGGCCAAATACCCCGATGGCCTCGGCCCCCTGATCGCCCACGTCCGGGGTCTGGGCATGGATTTCGGCCTGTGGGTCGAGCCGGAGATGGCCAACGCCGACAGCGACCTGCTGCGCGCCCACCCGGACTGGATCCTCGGCGACCCTGCCCGCCTCCAGCCCCTGGGTCGCGGGCAATATGTGCTCGACCTGACTCGACCTGAAGTCGCCCGGGCGATTTTCACCCAGATTGACGCGCTGCTGGCGGCCCATCCGATCGCCTATCTGAAGTGGGACATGAACCGCGACCTGACCCACGGCGTCAGCGCCGGCCGAGCCGCCGTCCACCGCCAGACCCTGGCCGTCTACACGCTGATCGACCGCCTGCGCGCCGCTCATCCGTCGGTTGAGATCGAAAGCTGCGCGTCGGGCGGCGGCCGGGCCGACTACGAGATCCTGCGCCGAACCGACCGCGTCTGGACCAGCGACTGCAACGATCCGATCGAGCGCCAGCACATCCAGCGCGCCTTCGGGATCTTCTTCCCGCCCGAGGTGATGGGCGTCCACGTCGGACCCCGCGCCGCCCACACCACCGCCCGGTCGGCCAGCCTGCGCCTGCGGATCATGACCGCCCTGGTCGGCCACATGGGCGTCGAGGCCGACATTTCGGCCATGACGCCGGAGGAGCGCGCGGCGCTGGCCGCCGGCATCGCCCACCACAAGACCCTTCGCGCCGGACTGCACGCTGGCCGGACCGTCCGCCTCGAACACCCGGACCCCGGCTGCCTAGCGTTGGCGATCATTTCCGAAGGTCAGGTGCTGGTCACCGCCGCCCAGGTCGAGACTCCCCGCGCCGCCGCCCTGGCCCCGCTACGCCTTGCAGGCCTGGAGCCGGGGCGAAGCTACCGCATCGAAACCCTCGATCCTCCGAGCCGTCCCCGCCGGACCCGCGACGCCTCGCCATTCCTCGCCAAGGGTGAACCGCTGGTTGCCGACGGCTCCCTGCTGCTACACGCGGGCCTGCCCCTGCCGATCCTCCGGGCCGGCGAGATCGCCGCGATCCTGCTCACCCCAGTGGTCGCCTGATGGCCGATGGAGCGTTCCTCGCCGCCGACTGGGGCACGACTAACCTGCGCGCCTGGCGCGTGGGAGCGGATGGCGCGGTGCTCCAGAGCGCCGACTTCTCTCTCGGCGTCTCCCGCCTCGCGCCCGGCGAGGCCGCCACCCGCTTTGAGGCTGAGGTCCGTCCCGCCCTCGGCGCAGAGGGCTTGCCGGCTTTGCTCTGCGGCATGATCGGCTCGACCCTCGGCTGGACCGTCGCGCCCTATATCGATTGCCCCGCCTCGCCCGAAACCCTGGCCGCCGGCCTGATCGAAGCGGCGCCGGGGGTCCGCATCGTCCCCGGTCTGCGCTGCGTCGGCCTCGTCGGTCCGGACGTCATGCGCGGCGAGGAGACCCAGATTCTCGGCTGGCTGGCCGCCGACGCGGCGCGGGCTCGCGGCCGCCACCTGCTCTGCCTGCCGGGTACTCACAGCAAGTGGGTGAAAATCGAGGACGGCGCCGTGACCCGCTTCGTCACCGCCATGACCGGCGAGCTTTACGCGCTGCTTGGCGCCCAAAGCGTCCTGCGGTTCGGTCCGGACCAGGCCCAGGACCTCGAAGCCTTCGATCGCGGCGCGGCGGCGGCCGGCGACGGCGGCGCGCTTTCCGCCCGGCTGTTCAGCCTGCGCGGCCTGACCCTCGCCGGCCTGGTTTCGCCGGCCACCGCGCCGTCCTGGCTGTCGGGTCTGCTGATCGGGGCCGAAATCGCCGGCCTCTGGCCGCTGATGGCCGGCGACGCGCCGGGCCGGGTCGAGTTTGTCGGCGAGCCGTCGCTCTGTGCGCTCTACGCGCGCGCGCTTGGCGCGAAATGTTCACATTTTGGCCTGACCGACGGCCAGGCGGCCGCCATTGACGGGCTCAAGGCAATTTGGAAAGCGGCCCCATGACCCTCGAACAGGCCCAGGCTGAATGTCCCCTGGTCGCCATCCTGCGCGGCGTTGAACCGGAGGAAATCGTCGCCATCGGCGAGGCGCTTCACGCCGCTGGAATCCGGGCCATGGAGATTCCCCTCAATTCACCCCGCCCCCTGGACAGCATCGCCCGGGCCGCCGGCCTTCTCGCCGGCCGCATGGCGGTGGGTGCGGGCACGGTGCTGACCCACAACGAGGTCGACGCCGTCAGCGCCGCCGGCGGAGTTTTCACCGTCTCGCCCAACGTCGATCCAGCCGTCATCGCCCGCGCCATCCAGCTGGGCCTGACCCCCCTGCCGGGCTTCGCCACCGCCACCGAGGCCTTCGCGGCCATCGCCGCCGGGGCGCGGACCCTGAAGCTGTTTCCCGCCGCCAGCTATGGTCCTGGCCACCTCAAGGCGCTGAGCGCGGTTCTCCCGAAGGATGTCCGAATCTTCCCGGTCGGAGGCGTCGGCCCCGCCCAGATGGCCGAATGGCGCGCGGCCGGCGCGGCCGGTTTCGGCCTCGGCTCCGAGCTCTATAGGCCGGGACAAACGGTTGATGAAATACTTGAAAAAGCTAAACTTTGTGTCGCGGCACTGGTGAACTAGGCCGCCGTAAGACCCAGGCCCTCGATCCGCGCGCGGAGGTCCGAGGGCAGCGGTCCCGCCGCTTCGGCCTCCAGGCACTGGACCAGTTCCGCGCGGTTCTTGACTCCCAGGATCACCGTGTCGACCCCCGCCATGTCCAGTGCATAGCGGTGCGCCATCACCGCCGGATCGACGTCTAGTTCTGCGCAAAGCGCCCGGAACGGCGCGGCCCGGCGATAGTCCGCCGCCTCTGGGTGACTGTCTTTCATGGGCCTGTCCAGGGCGGCGGTCAGGGCGCCGGCCTGCACGGCGCGGATACCCAGCACCCCTACGCCCTGGGCCTTGGCGGCGGCGATGATGGCGCGGGGCTGGGGCGGCTCGGCATAGCTTCTCATGCCACCGGGGCTGTCCAGCAGATTGGCCACGGCCTGCACGGTGTCGGGCTTTTGGTCATGGGCCAGGGCCTTCAGAATCGTCTCCGGCACGCCCACGCCGGTTATGCCCCAGGCGCCGATGCGGCCCCGGGCCTTCAGGGCCTCCATGGCCGGAACCACCTCATCAACATACTCAGTCCAGGGCGTGGCGAACGTAGCGCGGCGATCGTCGTGGCGCGGGTAGGTATAGAGATCCGGGCGGATGTTGCTGTGCAGGAAGAAGATATCGGCGTGGCTCAGGCGCATTTTTTCCAGGCTGGCGTCCAGCGACGCCTCCAGCCGGGCGGCCACGGTCCCCCGCTCTGGCTCGCCCAGTTGGCATTTGGTGGTGATCCCGACATGAGAGGGCACCGCGCCCTGGAACGCATCGCCGATCACCTGCTCGCAGTCGCGATACATCGGGGCGGTGTCGATCAGGGTGATCCCGGCCTCGACCGCCGCATGGACGGTGGCGACGGCTTCGTCGAGACTGCTCTCGCCCCACAGCTGACCCAACCCACCGCCACCAAGGGTCAGGCGGCTGACATTGGCCAGCGGGCCAAGGGTTACGGTCTGCATGGGGTGGCCTCCAGGTTTGCGTATTTTTAAGTCAGCCGTAGACCGCCATGCGCCAGGCGGCAAACCGATCCGCGCTCTCATCGCGCCCGATCCCTGGCGACACTGGCTCGTCAAAGCGGATCATCGCGCTCACGTCGGTTTCGGTAAGCAGCGCGGCCCCACGCCCGGCGCTGATCGCCGCGCCCAGCAGGGTGGCTTCCGGAGTGGCGTGCCGGCGGACGGCACGGCCGGTCAGGTCGGCGAGAACTTGCAGGAAGAGGGTGTTGCGGGTCAGGCCGCCATCGA
>JANYFU010000267.1 GCA_025359665.1 Caulobacteraceae bacterium | reverse complement strand
GCGCATGGCCGAGGCCGCCCAGGCCGGCTTTGGCCAGGTCAAGCTGCTGGAGAGCTGGCGGTCCACGCCGGAGATCCTGTCCTTCGTGGATCTGGTCTTCAGACCCCCGGAAGCCCTGAAGGGCCTGCTTCCCGGTGTCGGCGAGAACGTCCAGCCGTTCCCGATCAAGCATACTCCCAAGCGTGATCCCGCTGGTTGCGTCGAGCTTTGGCCGTTGGAGGTTCCCCTCGTCGGCGATGAGCCGGACGTCTGGGCGCCGGTGGACAGCGAACCAGCCACCGGCGCCGGCAAGCGCCTGGCCACGCGCATTGCCCGGTCGATCGCGGCGATGATCGCTAGAGGCGACGCGGTCCTGGACCGCGAAACGCGTCAAATGCGTCCGTGTGGGGCCGGAGATGTGCTGATTCTGGTCCGCCGGCGGCAGGTTCTGTTCGAGGAGATCATCCGAGCGCTCAAACGGGAGGGCGTGCCGGTGGCGGGCGCCGACCGCCTCAAGCTTTCCACCCATGGTGTGTTCGCCGATCTGATCGCCCTGGCCCGCTTCGCCTGTTTTCCGCCCGACGATCTCAATCTCGCCGGCGTGCTGCGTGGCCCGTTCTGCGATATCGACGAAGAGAGCCTGTTCGATCTGGCGCGCGACCGGCCCGGTCGGCTGTGGCCCCAGCTGCTCGGCCGCGCCGAGGAACGCCAGCCCTGGCGCGCCGCCGTCGATCTGCTCACCTGGACCCGGACTGAGGCCGACCGCCTGGCGCCCTTCGACTTCTATAGCCGCTTCCTGGGCCGCCTGGATCGACAGGGCCTGTCGATGCGCCGGCGCCTGCTGACCCGCATGGGGGCCGAGGGCGAGGAGGCGCTCGATGCGTTCCTGGCCCAGACTCTCGCCGCCGAGGGGCGGGGTCAACGCGATCTGGAGACCTTTATCGCCGCCATGGCGGCCAGCGAGATCGAGATCAAGCGCGAGCCCGAACAAGCCGCCGATCGGGGCGGCGGCAAGGTGCGGGTGATGACCGTCCACGGCGCCAAGGGTCTGGAGGCGCCGATCGTGATCCTGCCGGACACCACCAGCCGCGCCACGCCGATTGGCGGACGGCTGCTGGAGGCCGAAGACGGGGCTTTTCTCTGGGCGCCGCGCCGGCCGGACGATTGCCCGGCGTCCGCCGCCGCCTGGATGGCCTTGCAGACCGCCACCTGGGATGAGTCCTCCCGCCTGCTCTATGTCGCCCTCACCCGCGCCCGGGACCGATTGATCGTCTGCGGCGTGGCGATGAAACAGGCGAGGGCGTTCGAGCGCAGCTGGTACGACTATGTCAGCCGCGCCTTCGACGAAGCGCCCAGCCATGCCTTCGCCCTGGAAGGTGGCGGCGAGGGGCGCCGCCATGGTGTCGATCCCGCTCCGGCGCCGGGCGTCCTGGTCAAGGACGCCGCCGATATCATCCCGCCCGCATGGAACGGGATGCTGGCGTCCGCCGCCGGGACCATGGCTCGCTACGCCTCGCCGACCAGCCTGGCCGACGCCGCCAAGGGTCCGGCGCCGTCGCCGTTGACCGAAGTCCATGGTCTGGGGCGATACCGGCGGGGCGATCTGATCCACCGCCTGCTTGAGCGGTTGCCCGATGTCGAACCCGGCCGCTGGGCCGAGGCCGCCAGGCGCCTGCTGCTCAAGGAAACCGACCTCAACGACGACCAGCGCGCGGAGATGGCCTCCGCGGCGCTTGGCGTGCTTGGCGACCCGGTGTTCGCCGAGGTGTTCGGTCCCGGATCGCGGGCCGAGGTGGCCCTGGCCGGCGGCGCGTCGGCCCTGCCCGAGGGGCTGGTGATCTCGGGTCGCATCGATCGGCTCGTGGTCAGCCCGAACCGGGTGCTGGTCATCGATTTCAAGACCAATCGTCCGGCTCCCAGCCGGATCGAGGACGCCGATCCGGCGTATGTCACCCAGATGGCGGTCTACGCCGCGGTCCTGGCGGAAATCTATCCGGGCCGATCGATCGAAGCCGGCCTGGTCTGGACGGATGGGCCTTCATTGATGCCCGTGCCCTCGGCGATGATCGCCAAGGCGCTGGAGGCTCTGGCGGTCAAGGCCTGAGCGTTGATCGCGCTTCGGGCGCCTCGCTGGCGTCGCCGTGGACCTCCTCGCGAATGACCCTCAGGGTTACCGCGTTCAGATATTGCACCAGGGCCGCGTTGAGCTCCTCGAACTCGGGCCAGAGCACCTGATCGACGAAGCCCTTGGGGACCTTCAGCATCACCGTCGTCAGGCGTTGGCGATAGAGGCGGTAGGGTTCGAGCCCGTAGCGGCGGCACAGTGCCAGGAACAACCGCCGCGACCACTGGTCACTGAGCGAAAACTGCATCTCGACGGGGGTTTCGCTGCGTTGCAGAGCCGCCAGACGGGCGCGAACCCGGGTCAGGGCGGCGCCGGCGGCGACCCGCTCGCCCTCGGTTCCGGCTCCGGCGAACAGCGCCTCGATCTTGCGCAGTTTCTCCCGAAGCTGTGTTTCTTCCGATGACGAACTCAAGTCTGCCTCTCAGCGCCCGGCCGACCCGACCATGGGCCGCCGCCGCGGTCAATCGTTCAGCACGCGACCGATTGGACGGTAGCTTTGGAAAGGGCCTCTTGAACCCCCGCCCTATCCCCGGCAACTTCCGATTGCCTGGGACACGCCCTGGCGCGGGATGCCCAATGACCGCGATCACTGCTCCGACGCCGCGCCCGTTCATCCGCAGCATGAAGGTCACCGGCGTGCTGTTGCTGACGCTCTCGGCGGTCACACCGGCGTCTTCCGTGTTCGTGATCATCCCCGGTATCATCGGCCAGGCGGGCACTGGGGCGTTCATCAGCCTCGCCGCCGCCGGCCTCGTCGCCCTGGCCATGGCGCTGGTCTATGCCGAACTGGCCTCGGCCTTCCCGCAC
>JANYFU010000255.1 GCA_025359665.1 Caulobacteraceae bacterium | reverse complement strand
GGGCGGCGGTGTCGCGGCCGCGCTGCACCGGAGCGGACACGTCCTTGTCGCCGTGGATCACCAGGCTAGGCGCCCGTATCGCCTTGAGTTCCTCGGTGAACCGAGCCGATCCCAGGGTGAGATTGCATTCATAGTAAGCCTTGAGCGGCGTTCGCAGCATCATCCGCACCAGCCACTGGCGCATTTCCGGCGGTGTTTCGGGCGTGAAGAACGGCGCTTCATTGTCAGCCAGCCAAACGGGAAAGCCTCTGGCGACCAGGCCGTCGAGATAAGCCTGAAACTGCTCGGCCGTCGGCGCGGCGGGATTAGTGGGCGAGTGCAGCACCTCGGGCGTCGCCGCCGGAGAGACGAACACCAGCTTGGAGACCCGCCCGGTCCCGTGCCGCGTCACGTACCGTACCATTTCCCCGGACGCCAGTGAATGGCCAACCAGCACCGCGTCCCTGAGGTCCAGCGCCTCCAGCACCGACGCAAGGTCGTCCGCGAGGGTGTCGAAATCGTATTTGCCGCCGGGAACGCTCGATCGGCCGTGACCGCGACGATCGTAGGCGATGCAGCGCAGGCCATGGCCCGACAGCGCCAAGCGCTGGTAATCCCACATGTCCGACGGCACGCCCAGGCTGGCGAGAAACACCACGGGTCGCCCTTCGCCCCAATCGGTGGTGTAGAGGCCCGTCCCGTCGGCGGCGGCGACCATTGAATCCGGTCCAAGCGATGGCCGGTGGGCGGCGGGCGTCCCGTTGGCGCCGGCAATCACCGGCGCCGCGGCACCCAGGCCCGCGGCGAAAAGCACGTTTCTTCTGTTCATCTGACGACTCCAGCAAGGTTGTTGGGGGACCTTCAGGCGCCCCATGGGGCAATCATCGCCGCGATCGGCCAGCTGTCGATTACATCGGAGGTAATGGCCGATGGATCGACGAGGCTTTAGATTGCGCCGCATGCAGACAGCGGAACCCATTTTCGGCGTGCTGATTCGCGACTGGCGACAGCGGCGGCGCATGAGCCAACTGGACCTCGCCTGCGAGGCCGAGATCTCCACCCGGCACCTGAGTTTTCTCGAGACCGGGCGCAGCACGCCCAGCCGGGACATGGTGCTGCGGCTGGCCGAGCGGCTGGAGGCGCCGCTGCGCGCCCGCAACCGCCTGCTGCTGGCGGCCGGTTTCGCGCCGACCTTCCCAGAGCGGCCATTGGCCGATCCGGCGCTCGACAAGGCGCGGATAGCGCTGAACACACTGCTCACCGCACACGAACCGTTTCCGGCGCTGGCCGTGGACCGCGGCTGGAACCTGCTGGCGGCCAATCGCGCGGTCGCCCCACTCACCAACGGCGCTTCGCCGGCGCTGCTGAAGGCGCCCTGCAACGTCTTGCGCCTCACGCTTCATCCCGACGGCATGGCCCCGCGGATCGAAAACCTTGGCCAATGGCGATCCTACCTGATGAACCGGCTCAGCCGTCAGGTCGACGACACCGCCGACTCTGAGCTGGTCAAGCTGCTGGAAGAGTTGTCCGCCTACCCGTCGCCAAAGCCTGGCCGCGCCGACCTGGCCTCCGATGACCAGATCGCCATTCCGCTCCGGCTGCGCACCCAGGCGGGCCTGTTGTCGCTGTGGAGCACCACCATGGTGTTCGACGCCGCCCAGGACGTGACTTTGTCGGAGATAGTGCTTGAGACCTTCCTGCCGGCCGACAAGTCGTCAAGTGAGATGCTGGTCGCGCTGATGAGCGGGTAGGAAGTCTGCCGCGCGGCCGCCGCATGAGAGGCCCGGCAACGGCCGCCTCCGCATCTAATTATATTTAGCGTAACCTCGCCGAATGGAACTGCTGGCGCACACCCGGATGGTTATGTGGGAGGGCGGCAGCCCGTGGGTGGTGAACGCGTCTCCCGCCGCAACCCGGACCACCAAGCGCACGGAACTCCACGCCCACCACGCTATCCAGGTTATATTGAGTCTTGGGGGAAGCTTTCAGCTCGACACCGACGAACCAGACATTCGCGGTGACGCCGTCGCGGTCGCCGCGGACGTCACACATGTCTTCGGGGCCGAGGGGCTGATTGCGTTGCTCTTCGTCGAGCCGGAAAGCCGGATAGGCCGGGCGATCTCCGCGACCCTGTTCGACGGGCGCGGCCTCGCGGCCGTGACACCCTGGCCATTGATGGATTTTGGAACCCGGATCGCGGCGAACTTTATCAGCCCAGGCAGGAACGATCGCGCCCTTATTGAGCTCGGGCGCGGGCTGGCCGCCCGACTCGCCGGCGGCGCCCAAGCCAGGGAACCTGATCCAAGGGTCCGCAAGATGACCGCCTGGGCGGCACGGCAGCTTGATGGTCCGGTGAGCCTGGCCGATGTTGGGGCTGTCGGAGGCTTGTCGACCCACCGCCTCCGCCACCTCTTCGTCGAGCAGACCGGCCTGGCGTTTCGGACCTATCTGCTGTGGCTCCGGCTTACGCGCGCGATCGAACATCTCGCCGCCGGGGCCTCGTTGACCCAGTCCGCCCATGAGACGGGCTTCGCGGACTCGGCCCACTTCAGCCGCACTTTCAAGCGCATGTTCGGCATCGCCCCGGCGAGGCTGCGCATTACGTAGCCGTTCCGTTCAAGTGCGCCGCCCGAGAACGGCCTAGACCACGGTCATCGACAACCGGAAACCAAGGAGGTTCCAATGACCGATCCGACCAGCCGCCAACCCTGCAAATGCACCCCGGCCTGCAAGTGCGGCCCCGACTGCGCCTGTGGATCGAAAGCCGCCCGCCCGGCGTCCTAAGCTGGTCGCCCTTGGATCGCAACGCGGGCGTCACCCGACGCGCGCCAAGGGCGGACCTTTTTCTAACCCCGGCAGGAGAAAGCCATTTGAAATTCGGCATGGGAATCATCGACCGAAGGGCCGGGTTACTCGTGATTATCGGAGTCCCGTTCACAGGCGGGTTGGGCGCTATCTGGCTTCCGCCCGCGGGCGGCTAGCCTGAACTGGCGCGAAACGCGCGGCAATGTCGGGGATCAACTGGTTCGCCGCTCCGACCCGGTCGATGAGTTCGGCCGAGCGGCTGCCGCGCAGACCGGCGGTGGTCGGAACCCCATCTCGGACGAACGTGTAAAATCCCGTCACCAGATAGGCCGCGATCGCGTCGAGATGCCGGGGCTGTCGCCGGAGCATCTTCTGGAAACAGCTTCCGGCGAAGAACTCGGACGCAGTGCGGGCGTTCTCGAAGGCGACTTCGGCGACCGCCAGGTTGAGGCGATCGTCTTCGATATGATGGCCCACATCGGGCGAGGGCGGCGCGGGATGGGTGTTGTCATAAGGCTCGGGAAGGTGAAGCTTCCATTTCTGCACCGCCAGATCAGCGGCCAGACTGGCGCTCGCATCCTCGAGCCAGCGGTCAGCATCGGTCCCTGGCTTCCGGTTCATGTAAACATGGACGCGGTGCAGCCGATCGGGACCGTTGCGGAGGCTGTCTTCCTCTCGGTCGACCATTGTCATCGAGCCGGCCGGAAGGGCGTAGGCGATCGCCTCGCTGAACAGATTGCGCTCGTCGGCATAAAGAACAGTGCTTGCTTCACCGAAGCGTTGCTGCTGCTCGGTGGAAGCGAACCCGAGTTCCGCGGAGCCGTCGAGGATCGCGGTGATTCGCCGCACGCCGTCGGCGACCGGCCAAAGATTGGCGGTGTGATCCCGGTCGAAGTGCTGCTGGACGTAGAAGTCCAGGCCCGGGAGACGCGAACACAGCGTGGCGTGCACATCGCGCCAGTAGTTGGCAAACAGCTCACGTGGCAGGCCGTCGCGCCGCCGCACCGAGGCATAGACGTTGCGGCGGACGCCTTCGTCGCGGGCGGAATAGTCGATCGTTGACATGACTTGATCCTTGAGGCGGATGGGGTGCGTTCAGACGCCGCCTTGGGCGGCGATCCGGTCGAGCAGGACTTTCGGATCGAAATAGGCGACACGCAGGCGCGTCGCTTTTTCGTGCGAGATGTCCCAGTGTTCGGAGATGATGATCGTCTCGTCGGTTCCCTGAACGCCGATCTCGATCAGCGCGACGACGTGGCCGCCCTCACCGGTAAAGCTGAGGTAGTGCAACTTCGTGAAATCGAGGGCTTTGGCGACGCCTGGCAGCAGGGCGACATAGTCCGCCTTGCCGAAGTGGCCGCCCCAGGGGAGGTAGGCTGGAACGAAGAGCTCGAAGGCGTCATCGAGCTGGCTCGCGAAATCGGTGATCCTGCCGCTAGCGCCTCCGGCGTAGAAGGATCTGACGATGGCCTTGGCTCGTTCTGTTTCGTCGGTGGTGATCGACATCGGTGGATCCTCCTGGCTTGCCGGACTTCGGGAGCCGTCCGGTCAGGGATGGGCCGCGTTCGTACCCGTTCTGATCGTTCGTTCGACCCGGGTGTCAGGACGGAAATGACGCCCCGAACATCGGGTGACCGCCGGCTGACTGCGCCTGGCTCACCTCGTCCTGGATGACGTCCCAATGCTCGACCAGAACGCCGTCTTCGAGCCGGCAGATATCGACCACCACCCATGCGGCTGCCTGCCCGATGTTGTTGAAACGCCCGTGCAGCAAGACATAGTCCCCCTCGGCGACGGCAAGCTGGTGTTCGTAGTTCATCGCCGGGCGCGCAGCCGCGACCCTCGCGAACAGACCGTCACGGCCTGCCGCCACGTACGCGCTGTGCTGGACGTAGTTGGGCGACCAGAATCGGCTAGCGGCTACCGCATCCCTGCGATTGAACAGCGTGTCGAAAGCCTCGAGGACGATCGCCTTGTTCTGCTCGGGCGTGAAAATGGGCACGACAAATCCTTTCAAATGAGGCGTCGCGGCGGCCGGCCGGCATTCGGCGGCGGCCACCGCGACAGAGCGCTAGTGGCGAGCGGTTGCGGCCTGCTCGATGACTGCCGCGACGGCCTTTGGCTGCGAGATGTAGACCGCGTGACTGGAGACGATCTCGGTCGTGATCGAGCCGGAACGCTTGTACATGAAGCGCTCAAGGTCTGGATTTATCGAGCGGTCCTGCGTCGCGACGATCGCATAGGTCGGCTTGACCTTCCACGCCGGCGCGGTGGCGGGCGCCCCAGCCGCCTTGAGCGATAACGGCACCTGTGAGCGGGCCATCAGGTCGGTTAAGGCCGGATCCAGGTCTGCGGCGAAGTCGGCGCGGAACTTCGCGCGATCGATGAACAGGAAACCGTCCGCCGATGGCGCGACACCAGTCCCGGCCGGCGGCATCTTCGCGCCGAGCGACCCGAGGCTCTCCCCGACATCGGGCTGGAACGCCGCGACATACACCAGGGTCTTCACATGCGGATTATTGCCCGCGCTGGTGATGATCGCGCCGGCATAGCTGTGGCCGACCAGGACAACCAGGCCATCCTGCTGGTCGATTACGCGGTTGGTCGCCGCGATGTCGTCATCAAGCGAGGTTTCAGGGGGTTGGGCGATACTGACCGAATAGCCGTCGGCGGTCAGGATGTCGGAAACCGCCTTCCAACCCGAACCATCGACGAAGGCGCCGTGGACGAGCACGATGTTCCTGATCGCGCCTGCCGGCGCGGCGGTGGCTGGCGCACCCGCCGCGAATGCGGCGAGCGAAAGCGCGCTGGTCATAAGTCGTGAGATCGTGGTCATGATATTTTCCTTGGCAAGGTGTTGGAGGGTTGAGTTCGGTTGATCAGCCGAGCGGGGATCCGCTCGCGATTAGGTCATTGAAGGTGGTGACGAGGGCGTCCTCGCCAGGGCCAGGGTTCGCCCGCATGGCAACCGCGTCTCCAACCAAGATCTCGTCCACGCCGGAGGCGAACTGCTTCATGGCCTCCTCGATGAACGCGCCGAGCGGCATCGCCCGCGCCTCTTCCGTGCTGTTCAAGAGCTCAGTCCGGACCCAGGGCGGCGCCAGCTCGATCACCTGGATCCCGGGCGCGCGAAGCGCGTAGCGCTGCGACAGGGTGTAGGAGTGCAGCGCCGCTTTTGTCGCGGAGTAGATCGCGGTCGGGACAAGCGGCACGAAGCCAAGGATCGAGGTGACATTGACGATGACGGCTTTGTCTTGCGACTTCAGATGGCCGACAAGCGCCGCGCTCATCCGAACCGCGCCGCCAAGATTGGTGACCACGGTCGAGACAAAAAGATGTTCGTCCACGGCGCCGGCGACATCATCGACCAGCATGACACCCGCGTTATTGATCAGGACGTTGAGTGTCGGATGCTGCTCGATAAGGTCTGCGGCGACCTGTTTGATGCTTGCCGGTTCGCGCAAGTCGAGTTCGACCGCGACCATGCCCGGATTGGCGGCGATCGTCGCCTGAAGCCTGTCCATTCGTCTGCCGGAGATGATGACCGTATTGCCAAGTCGGTGAAAGGCTTCCGCCAGACCGCGGCCAATACCGGATCCGCCGCCGGTGATGAAAAGGGTGTTGCCGGACATCTGCATCGGGAGTCTCCTTGGTGAAGCCGCGTCCTGGCGGGTTTTCCTGCTGTCAAAGTCACAGCAATTCGCCTTGGACGACAGCCCAGGTCGAGGGAGGCATGCATGCCCAATTCTGGGGAGGAATCGTTGACCCCAAGGGTTTCAGCCCGGCGATATGGCCGCCTTGCTTCGGAACAGCATCCCTCGATCGAGGGATGGCAACATCACCCATGCCGGGAGCTTAACGAGCAACGCTGGTGAGCCTAGGGTGCCGCCTCGCCGCGTTTTGGGGGCGGCGAGGAGAAGGCCATGGCTCGGACGATCGCCTGCTTGGTCTGCCTCGCGCTCATGTTCGCCGCTGGCGCGGCGGCGGCATTGCCGATTGACCGAAATCTGCTTCAGCTGAAGCATACGCGTTGGACGACTGACGATGGGGCCCCCGATAACATCAGGGCGCTCGCCCAATCGGCTGACGGCTATCTATGGATTGGCTCAGGCGCGGGGCTTTTCAGGTTCGACGGACAGACGTTCGAACGAATTTCGACGATCGGTGTCGAAAACGCCGTGACAGCGCTGGTCTCGACACGTCGCGGCGACCTGTGGGCCGGCCTTCAGAACGGGCATATATTGCTTATTCATAAGGGGCGCCAAACCGACGTCACGCCGGGATTTCGCGGCAAGCGAGTCCGCCAGCTGGTGGAAGACCGGTCGGGCGGGGTATGGATGCTCGCGGCGGGCAGCGACGTGCAACTGGCGCGCTACGCGGATGGACGGTGGTCCGCTTTCGCCGCGCGCGGAGGCATTCCGCCAGGGTCGTCGATCAAGGCGATGCGGGCCACGCGTGACGGGTCCCTTTGGATCGTTGCGGACACCGGCGCCCGAGTCCTCCGACCGGGTTCTTCTCAATTTGAGTCTGTTACCGGCGGGTCGGATAGTCTGAACGACGTCGTCGAAGACCGAGCGGGACGCATCTGGGCGGCCGACCACCTGAAGGGGCTGAGCGTCATGGCGCCACCGCCAGGTCTCGCGGCCCAAGAGAAAGCGGGTATAGCGTTCACGGACGCCAAGAATGAATTCCGCGGACTGGTATTCGACAACGATGGCGGACTCTGGGGGCTGGCGCATTCCAGCGGCGTTTTCCGCATTCGGATTTCGGCCCGGAACCTGACGTCCAAGACACCCTTCGATGTTGAGTCGTTCACCCAGAAGGACGGCCTGTCGTCTGACTTCGGCCGAGCCATTCTAGAGGACCGCGAACACAATGTGTGGGTGGGCACCTCGCTGGGGCTCGATCGCTTTCGGCCCGCGAATGTCGTGCTGGAAACCCAGATCCCCGAACATTCGCCCTATGGGTACATCGTGTTCAACGATCACCGCGGCGTCGTTTATGTCGCCGACAGCGACACTCTATACAAGGTTGCACCGGGAGGCGCGCCGGTTCCAATTCTTCGCAAGATCAATAACCCACAGACCCTGTGCGAAGATTCGGACGGTGATATATGGCTCGCCGCCACCGGCGCCATGTACCGCGTTCACAACGATGTGGCGAACTTGGTCAGCGTTCCTGCATTTTCGAGCTACTATAAGCAGTGCAAGGCTGACGCCCGCCACAACATCTGGTTCCTCACGGGAGACGGAGACTTTCGCCGGTACGATGGCCGCGACTGGACACTCCTGCCTCTCAAGCACGACACTCAGAACGGCATTGCCTCCCTGTTCGACTTCGACACGAACGGTCGGTTTCTGATTTTCTACGAGAATAAGGGATTGGCGTGGGGCGACCCCGGCAATTCGGTCACCATCTGGCCGACCAACCAGATCCCAGGAGAAAGGATCGGGGTGTTCGATACGGCAGCGACCGATCTCCTCGTGGGCACGGTATCAGGCCTAGCGCGCGTACGCGGCGATCGAGTCGAGGCGCTGAGCCCGACATACCCCTGGCTACGTCACGTGACCGGGATGGCTCGGACCAGGCAAGGGGCGACATGGCTTCAGTCATCCGCCGGCCTCATCCGGGTGCCCACCCAGGCCCTTGAAGCCGCGTTCGACCGTCCCGGATCCCATCTTGAACCGCTATCGTTCGACGCGCGCGATGGACTCACAGGGGCGAACCAGGTCGAATTCTCCGCCAATGGCGCCGCCATCGGTGGCGATGGCCGGATCTGGTTCACGACGGTCAACAGCATGGTCTGGATCGACCCGGCCCGGCTGGTCAACAACCTTATACCGCCTCCCATCGACATAAGGCGGGTGGTAGCCGACGGTCGATCGTTCTACCATCCATCCGCCGTCCACCTGACGCCCGGGACGAAAAGTCTCGAGATCGACTACACGGCCTTGAGCCTGACCATTCCGGAGCGCGTGGCGTTCCGCTACAGGCTGAAAGGTGCGGATGATCGCTGGGTAGACCCGGGAGCGCGTCGCCAGGCGATCTATCAGAACCTGGCTCCAGGAACCTACACCTTTACGGTTATCGCGGCGAACAATGACGGCGTATGGAATAAGGAGGGGGCGACGGTTCAACTGATATTGCCGCCGACATTCCTGCAGTCATGGATGTTCAAACTGCTATGCGTCATGGCGGCATTGCTCCTGCTGTGGACGCTCTACCGGATTCGGCTGAATCGGATCACCGCTCGCCTGCGCGAGCAACTCGACACGCGCCTCGTAGAGCGCGAACGCATAGCCCGGGAGTTGCATGATACCTTGCTACAGGGAGTCCACGGGCTGATCCTCCGGTTCCAGGGTATCGCCGATCGTCTGCCGCCGGAGCAGGTTCCAGGGCGCCTGATGGAAAAGGCGCTGGAGCGAGCCGAGGAGTTGCTGGTCGAGGGCCGTGAGCGCGTCCATGGTCTTCGAACGGCGCCGTTGCTGAACGATCTAAGATCATCGCTGGCCCAGACAGCGGCCCATGCCGCCTTGACCGCGGACATCACCCTGGACGTACGTGAAACTGGTACGGTCCGCGCGGTCGATCCGCTCGTGCATGAAGAACTGGTCTGGATCGTTCGCGAGGCGCTGTCCAACGTCGTACGCCATGCCGACGCGACTGCGGTTGAGATCAGAATAGCCTATCACTGGAACCGGCTGGTCGTGTCGGTGTCCGACAACGGCAAGGGAATCCAACCCAGGACCAGCCTGGATGACCGCCATCGGCATTTCGGGCTCATCGGCATGCGCGAGCGCGCGCGACGCATAGCGGCGAAGCTCGACATCGGATCGGGCGCGGACAATTCGGGCGCCCGGGTCGTCGTTACGACGCCCGCGAGAACCGCCTATCCGTCGAATATCTTTCGCCGTGTCCGCGCCCTTATGGACCCGCCGAGCAGCGAGGCGAAACCATGACAACCGCAGCGCCGAGCCAGATCAGGGTGATGGTGGTCGACGATCATCCACTTCTACGCGAGGGCGTCGCCGCGGTCCTCGATCCACAGGAGGATATCGTCCTGGTCGGCGAGGCCGGCAATGGCCGCGAGGCCGTCGAGGGGTATCGCCTTTGGCGACCGGATGTCACGCTGATGGACCTGCAGATGCCCGAGATGGGCGGGCTCGAAGCCGTCAGCGCAATCATGGCCGAGTTCCCGCGCGCCCGGATCGTCATTCTCACCACCTATGCCGGTGACGTGCAGGCGATGCGCGCGCTGAAGGCGGGGGCGGTCGGATATCTCGTCAAGAGCAGCCTGCGCCGCGACCTCATCAGCACGATCCGAGACGTCCACCTGGGGCGCCGCTACCTTCAGCCGGAAATCGCATCGGCGATCGCGTTCGGTGTTCTTGAGGAACCCCTCAGCCCGCGCGAAACCGAGGTGCTGCAGCTTGCCGCCAGAGGCAATTCCAACAAACGCATCGCGCACGCGTTGAACCTGTCGGAAGAAACGGTGAAGACGCATATGAAGAGCATCCTCTCAAAACTTAAGGTCACCGATCGAACTCATGCGGTGGCCGTGGCGGCGAGACGGGGTATTATCCAATTGTGACCGGTAACAGTTTACCTATCCAGTTTTTGACCGCTTCGTACGCAATCTAAAATCATTCTACCGGGTCAGGCGCCCTCACCCGATCGCGCTGACCGAATCCCCCGCGAAGAACACGTCCTCGGCATGGTCGGCCACGTCCTGAGCCGTCCACGCGCCCTTGGGCGAAAAGCCCTTGGCCGACCGCATGCGGATCTCGCGCACACCGCGCTGAGAGACGCCCAGCATGATTCCCGTCCGGTCGCCCGAAAGGTCGCTGCACATATAGAGCAGGGCCGGCGCGATGGCGTCGGGCAGCGACAGCGGATCGGGTTCGCGGTCGCGCATCCCCGGCAGGTCGCTGGTCAGCCGGGTGAAGGCGCCGGGCGCCAGGCCCCACACACGGATGCCGTATTTGCGGCCCTCGATCGACAGCACCCGCATGAACCCGTACAGCCCCGCCTTGGCCGCCCCATAGTTGGCCTGGCCAAAATTACCGAACAGGCCCGAGGTGGAACTGGTCTGGACGATCACACCCTTGACCGCATTGTCCTTCATCCACCGCCACACCGGCAGGGTGACGCAATAGGCGCCCTTCAGATGCACCTTGACCACCGCGTCCCAGTCGGCCTCCGAGGTGTTGGCGAACGTCTTGTCGCGCAAAATGCCGGCGTTGCTGATCAGGATATCCACCCGGCCGAAATTCTCGAGGGCGGCTTTCAGGATGTTCTCGCCGCCGGCTGTCGAGGATACGTCGTCGCCGTTGGCCACGGCCCGGCCGCCCTCGGCCTCGATGGCGCCCACCACCTTCTGGGCCGCCGAGATGTCGCCGCCGGCGCCGTCCCGCGCGCCACCCAGGTCGTTGACCACCACCGCCGCGCCTTCACGCGCGAACAGCTTGGCGTAGGCCTCGCCCAACCCGTTGCCCGCCCCGGTGATGATGGCGACCTTACCCTCAAGCAAACCCATATCGCGCTCCTCCATGGTTGGACGTCCTTCGCATCGGCGTCCTTGGCCGCATCATCCGACCAGCGCGCGCCGAGGGCAAGCGATCAGCTTGAGGGCGATCAGCTCGAAGGGCGGCGACGGGCTCGGAAAAACGCGCGCAGAATTTCACCGCAGTCGTCG